>JBAXNJ010000387.1:0-2127 GCA_037133815.1 Betaproteobacteria bacterium | reverse complement strand
ACAAAATGTCCGCGTCGCCGCGTCGTCCCATATCTAACGCTTGCCCAGTTCCCAACGCGACAACTTTGACCTCTATGCCGGTGCTTTTCTTAAATTCTGGCAACAGGTGCTGAAACAGGCCTGATTGTTCAGTTGACGTGGTAGAAGCCATTACCAAAGTTTGGGCGAAGCATGTGGCACCTACGCTCACTAAAAGACATGCAATAAAAACTTTTGCGAAAGTTTTGGTCATTTAAGATTCACCATTAAATTCATTCAATGAATTTGACCATAGCTAAAATTAACAACAATAAATCGATGTTGAAACTTTTATGAATTTCCCACTCAGTCACATATCGTCTCTTTGCAAGTACACCGGCATTAGTTTTATTGCTGGGGCCATTACCCATGGGTTTTTTAGTGGCGAACGCGCTATCTGGACTGCCGCATTTGGGATTGCTATTTACTTAGTAGGCGGTGTCTTAGAAAAAATTGCTAATCCCGATAAAGCGCATAGTTGGACTGATATCTTGGCTATTGGCATAGTGGCCGCCATAGGCTTGGGGTTTTTCACGGGAGGTCTTCAGCACTTTCCTGACTCACCAGCAAGAAGTGCATGGGTTGTGCCCGTGGGATTTGCCATGTCATTAATTGCCATGTATTTGATGGACGGTAAGGGCAAAATAAAAATGAAGAGCCTACTTGTCTATGGTGCTATTGGTATGGCAACCGTTGCTGCCGCTTCCCTTTATGCACTTATTTACTTTAATGAACATGGAGGTGAAAGTCATAGCCACGATCACGCTATATCTTCGGAAGTTAAAGATGATTCAATAAAAGAAGTGCGTATAAAAGTTGATGACACCATGCGCTTTGTCCCCTCAAAATGGGAGGTGCAAGCGGGCGAACCCATTCGAATCATTTTGGTCAATAAAGGCAAGGTGGATCACGAGCTAGTGTTTGGAAGTGAAAAAGAAATCATTGCACATGCGAAAGAAATGGCAAATCCAAATTTCAAAGGCCACCATCACACAAATGAAATCTCAGCAAAGCCCGGCCAGCAAGCGGAGCTTGTTTGGACATTCAAAGAGCCTGGCCAATATGCCATGGCTTGTTTTGAGCCTGGTCATTACGAGGCCGGCATGAAGGGCGTTATCGATGTGGTGGGGCAAAAGCACAATTAAAGAAACATATAAAAATTAATCCGGCCAATGGATTTTTTATTACTTACCAAGCGAATGTTGGCAGAGGAATTCAAATATTACGCTTAACAGCGCTGACGTAGGCATCGTCATGGTCTCTTCGACCTACTGCAACGACTACAACCACTAGCCTGTTGTCGATTACTTCATAAACCAACCGATAGCCAACATCGCGCAGCTTGATCTTGTAGGCATTTTGCAATTCACCGCTCAACTTGGCGGATGGCACGCGAGGATCTTGAAGCCGCTTTGCTAAGACTTTTTGAAACTGCGCTTTTATGGATCCATCTAACTTCTTCCACTCCTTGAGCGCCTGAACATGGAATTCAAGGCTATAGGTTTTCAAGTTTGACCTTGATAGTTTGACCTCCAGCGCGGGCTTTGACTATTTTGGTAAGTGCAGCATCTTCCAATTGCTCTAGCATCTCTTCGTATGCAGTAGCTGATATCAAATAAGCCGTAGGCCGGTTGTGATTCAAGATAGCCACAGGTGATTGATTAGCAACCTCAATGACCTCAGAGGGGTTTCGCCTCAAGTCAGTCATGCTGACAGTATTTCTAGCAAAGATGGTTTGGGTAATAGACATATATTTAACACTTATTAGTATGCATTATTAAGTGCTTATTCTTTATTGTCAAGTCAGCTTGATTGCACCCCTGTTGTTGAAGTGTTGGTTCAACCGACACATTGTTGATTGGGTCTGAATTCATTAGGGGTTTAAACACGCTTGTGGTTGATGCCTACATAACCATCTAGCCTGAGCCTAGCCTATACCCTTCGGTAACCGTAGGTAGCTCGTTTGTGCACCACATCAGCAATAGCTTGTTTGACTTGTATGCCGTTGTCGCTGTTCCACCACCAAGCGCGGACTCTCTTGGGCACTTCCACGCTGCGACGCACTCCATCTTCATCACGCACAGTTTGAAATCGTGTTGTAGTGAACTG
>JBAXNJ010000386.1:0-2132 GCA_037133815.1 Betaproteobacteria bacterium | reverse complement strand
ACAGTGACTGACTTGCCGTTGACGGTGAGATGGGTTTGCATGGGAAATGGTCTCCTGAGACGAAAAGTATGGTTTTTTGAGGCTTACGCAACGCAGGCTGCGCGCCCTAATAAGACGTTAGAGTAGACAACTTTTTTAGGTGCTACTTGGTTAGGAAATACCCTCTAGCGCTCTTAAAAATCGCGTTCTATCAACTCAATTTTGTAGCCATCTGGGTCTTGCACAAAGGCGATCACGGCCGTGCCACCAGCAACGGGGCCGGCTTCTCGGGTGATTTTGCCGCCAGCTTGGCGAATTTTTTCGCAAGTAGCCTTCGCATCGGATACGCCCAAGGCAATGTGGCCGTAAGCCGTGCCTATTTCGTAGGAAGTGACGCCGTAGTTGAAGGTGAGCTCAATCTCGGCTTGGTCGGGGTTGCTGGCGAATCCGACAAAGGCGAGATCGTACTTTTGCTCGGGGCGCTTGGTGGTACGCAACAACTGCATACCCATGGCTTGGGTGTAGAAATCAATGGAACGCTGCAGGTCGCCGACGCGCAGCATGGTGTGTAAAAGACGCATGGTTAAAAACTCCTGTTGAATCTGTATCGTTGGCAGCAGGCATGTTAACGAATGAAAGAGTAGAGTTACGCTTAGTTTCAATATTTCCCGGAGATTAAGCCATGTCCAAAGACATTATGTTGGTGTCATCAGTACCCACGTTCATGATGAACGATTTGCAACAAGAATATGTGCTGCATGACCACGCACACATCCTAGACCCCGAGGCATTTACCAAAGTCACCGCTTTTGTAGGCTTTGGCAGTACGGCTAAGGTCGACCGCAAGTTGTTGGCGATGTTTCCCAACGTCAAAATGATTTCGATTTTTGGCGTCGGTTACGACGGTATTGACGTGGCCGCCGCGCAAGAACGCGGCATACAAGTCACGCATACACCAGATGTGTTGACAGATGACGTGGCAGATTTGGCCATGGGTTTGATTCTGTCGATAGGCCGGCGTATTCCGCAGTCTGACAAATTCGTGCGTAACAGTGACTGGGTGAGCGAGCCGTTCACCATGACGCACAAGGTAACAGGCACGCGTTTAGGTGTGGTGGGGCTGGGGCGAATTGGGCAAGCCATTGCCAAGCGGGCGGCTGCTTTTGACATGACGATTGCATACACCGGCCGTCGCGCTAAAACCAATGCGCCGTTTAGGTACTACCCCAGTGCCAGCGAATTGGCCGCCAACTCAGACTATTTGGTCGTAGCCGTTCCAGGAGGTGACGACACCAAAAATATGATCAATGCCCAAGTCCTCAAGGCGCTGGGACCCAAAGGCATAGTCATCAATATTGCGCGTGGCAGTGTGGTTGACCAGACCGCCCTGATCCAAGCTTTGAAAGACAAAAGCATTGCTGGCGCAGGTCTGGACGTGTTTTGGGACGAACCCAATATCGATCCCCAATTTTTCAAACTTCAAAACGTGGTGCTGACGCCGCACAACGGAAGCAATACCCATGAGACGCGCCGCGCAATGGCTGATTTGGCGCTGGCAAATCTGAAGGCTTTTTTTGAGGAGCGGCCTTTGTTAACTTTGATTCCTGAATGCCAATAAATCATTTTTGAGTTTGTAAGTAAGAAAGCCGGCTGTTTGAACTGACCCAACTAAGTTGGAAAAGTCAAACAGCGGGCTTTCTATTTTTGGGTTCAGTTTTTAGCGTTTAAATCCGCCACCACCACCGCTTCGGCCGCCGCCTCCACTTCGGCCACCGCCGTCACCACCGCGACGGCCATAACCGCCGCCGCCGCCGCCGCCGCCGCGCTTGCGCTCGGTCATCATGTCGACGCTAGTGCGAGTGGGATCAGGCTGGCGCTGACCACCACCTTGGGTTTTGTGGCCAAAGGCATTGACGCCGCTTTGGGTACCTAAGTGGGCATTGGCACGGGGTTGGAAATCATCATCATCGCCGCGGGGAGCGCGAGGCTCGTGATCACGGGGTGGACGCGCCTCATGATCGCGGGAAGGACGTGCCTCAAAGTCTCTAGGGGGGCGTTGACCTTCTGGGCGCGGTCCGCGGTTGTCAAATTGTCTAGGTGGGCGCTGTCCTTGGGGGCGATTACCGTTTCTTAGAGGACGTTCACCTGAGAAA
>JBAXNJ010000385.1:0-2141 GCA_037133815.1 Betaproteobacteria bacterium | reverse complement strand
TTAGCATGAAACTCGTGGGTATTCTCAGTAATGTTGGGATCTGCAATTAGCCTTACCTGCGTGCGGTCAAACCCAATTCCAGCTAAAGAGACCGTTGCGGCGACATTTGCATTTTTCGGAAACGTTGCCGCTGCCAGCCTTGCGCTACCTGAAAAAAAAGTAGCTGGCTCGTTCAAAGCAGTTAGGTTCAACAGCCGCTCTGCTTCAGTCCCCTTCCAGGCGTGCGGGGGTTTTCGACCCACATATACAACCGAATCCAAGCCAACCCGCTGCGCAGCTGACAAAGCATCAATGCCGCCAATAGCACCCGACAAAATATGTAGTCGTGTACGGCCCTTGATAGCCGCCTGCTCCAGATCCTGTGCGAGTATGGCGTCTGATAGCGCGCCAGAAGAAACAATTGCGGATTCAACCCCCGAGCGCAAGGCATCAAGCACAGTAGTTTTGACTGCTTCATGTCCAGCGCACTCTATTAGTAAGTTGACGTCTGAAGGAAGCTCGGAAAATACCTGAATGTCCGAGCCTAGGTTGCGAGCAGTTTCTCTACAGGCTGAGGCGCGCACAACAACTGTGGAAATCTGCGGTCCTAATGGCTGCAAACGACAGGATTTGATGATCTCTTGGCCTATAGCGCCATAGCCCAATAATGCGACCTTTCGTTGTTGCACTTTTAGACCGTTAAACTTTTATGACATGCTCTTGAAACACCGCACGACAATCCATCTCGTACTCTAAATCGACTACCGGAGGGCGATTGAAGTACCAGGTCAGCCCATGCCCCAGAGCCTTTGTTGCCTTGAATTGCTCAACCAGTAAGCTGTGAAAGTCATGAACTGTATAGATCTGAGTGGCCGTGACATCAGGCCAGTCAAAACCAAGCTGCTGCATACGACGATGCATTTCACCAATAACAAAAGTCATCTTTTTACGAAGGCCCTCATTGGATAGATCTCCCAATGCAATAGTGACCTCACGATAAGAACCATGCCCTTCTGGCGCCTCGGCACTACCGGCCACAATAAAGGACGGGTGGGCATTGGAATCGGGAACGGTGTATGAGAAGGCGTGCAAGCAAGGTTCTGCGGGTGGCGAGATCTGCGGACAGACATTGCTGCGGGCAACTGGGTTTACGCCATCAACAAAAATGTTCCAACGCTTGAGTGTGCCAATATAAATCTCATTGAAGTCACGAAAGCCTTGCTCGGTAAATGGCGCTGGCGAACGAAGTTCGCAGGCACTGAAGGCTTGAACCGGACGACCAATTGCTTTCAGATGAGCCTGAATGCGATCAAATCCCTGTGCAAGTGGCAAGGGCTCGGTAAAACGAACGCGATGCAACGCATAGCCGGGCTGAGCAGCAACACCTGCCGAATACTGCGAAACCCCAGGCACATAACGATACCCACCCGCTTCAAACACAGTCGCTGTCATATTGATCTTTCTAAAAAATTAAAAGTCTGCCTAATGAATTAATGAATCAAATCCGATACGCCTAGGCGAGCTCTAAATCAGGCTTGATCACGCTTATCCTCTTTGGCCACAGTGAGGGGGCAGTACTGTACTTCAAGCCCGTAAGAATGCAAGATCATTGCGCCAAAAATCCGCCATCAACTGCCAAGGTATGACCCGTAACCATGGATGAGCAAGGTGCGCATAAAAAAACAAAAGCACCCACCATGTCTTCGGGTTTGGCAAGACGCCCCAAGGGTGTTAGCCCTTTTATTTTCTCAATCAAATCGGGCTGTGCCAGCAGTGGTTTAATGAAATCAGTTTCCACCCATGTAGGGGCGATCGCATTGACACGTATTTGATGAGGGGCCCACTCCACCGCCAATGCGCGAGTTAAATTAATGATCGCACCCTTGGTCGATTGATAAGAAATATTGGGGTACAAACCACCGCCTGAAAGCCCCATTATTGAGGCTGTGTTAACAATAGCTCCACTGCCTTGCGTAATCATGAAGCGCGCTGCACTTCGCGCACATAAAAATACACCTGTGAGGTTAACTTCCAACACACGGTTCCAATCTGTTAGGTCCAATTCAATTGTTGGCTTCCTGATCGCGATTCCAGCGTTATTGATCAGAATATCTAGCCGTTGATGAAGCTCATACGCTTGCTTCATAGCTTGATCGACTTGG
>JBAXNJ010000384.1:0-2159 GCA_037133815.1 Betaproteobacteria bacterium | reverse complement strand
TCATATCAATGGTTGGTATGGTTCGCACAGCAAATTAGAAGGAGCTCGCTGGATTGTTCGCGAATTGTTTGATAGGGATTTGGAAAAAGAACTCAACAACTGGGTCTACGTGGGTGACTCACCGAACGACCAAATCATGTTCGCTCACTTTGCAAACAGCATAGGGGTAGCAAATATCAAGGACTTCGAAAATCAACTCCAACACTTCCCGCGTTACATTACCCCCTCCGAACGTGGGCAAGGTTTTGCAGAATTATCAGAATCACTGTTAGTTATTCATAAAAATTATTTAGCTCAATGACAAGCTGGCACGCTACTTTGCAGTTGGATTACGAAAGAAAAGACAATCGCACCAATGTGACTCATATCCACAACGGCCCGTTGCGTGTTCTTAAAAGTTTGTATCCAGAAGGCCCTGAGATATGCCATACGGTATTGGTTCATCCACCCAGTGGTTTGGTAGGTGGGGATCGTATTGATATCCGCTTGACGGTGAACCCGCAAGCGCATGCTTTGATAACAACACCAGGTGCCACGCGCTTTTATCGCACCGAAAACGGTTTAGCTTCACAAGAGGTAGTTGCCAAGGTGTGTCTCAACGCTAGGCTAGAATGGCTGCCACTAGAGACTATTGCTTACAACAATTGCCAAGGTTTGAACAAAGTTTGTTTTGATTTAGATGCAGGTGCTGAATTAATCGCATGGGACATTACTGCCTTAGGTCTTCCAACCGCATCTCTGCCATTTGAACAAGGTCAGTTACAGCAGCATATGGAAATTAAAAATATCTGGTTAGAGCGTGGACTGCTCGAAGCAACTGATAAGCGCTTGATGGCGGGCCCCCTAGGGCTTGCTAACCACCGCTGTACCTCTACTTTTATTTTTGCAACTGGCAGCGATATGACCCGCGACAAACGGGAACTGGCCTTATTACTCGCACGTGATGTAGTAAGCAGTCACGGCGACGGAGTATTTGCTGGGGTGACATCTCCCCATCCCCGTGTTGTAGTGATGCGTGCGCTATCACCTTTAGTAGAACCTACACAAACCTTGTTTCGCGCAGTATGGGCTGCTTGGCGCACCGGTTTGTGGGAGATAAAAAATGCTCCCCCACGTATTTGGGCCGTGTAGGACTAAATCGATACCAATTGGCGAATGCCTTTGCTTTGCATTTCGCTGCCCAAACCCGTAGCGATGACTTCACCGCGTTCCATCACCAAATAATCGTCGGCCAATTCTTCTGCAAAGTCGTAGTACTGTTCGCACAACAAAATGGCCATATCACCACGGCCGGCCAGCATACAAATGACACGACCTATATCTTTGATGATGCTGGGCTGAATGCCCTCAGTGGGTTCATCTAGCACCAGTAACTTAGGGCCAGAAGCCAAAGCCCTCGCGATCGCAAGTTGTTGTTGTTGACCGCCAGACAAGTCCCCACCACGACGATGCAACATTTGCTCTAACACAGGAAACAACTCAAACAACTCAGCGGGAATATCTGTACCTGAGGGGCGTGTTGCTAGGCCCATGCGCAAGTTATCTTCCACAGTCAAACGCGCAAATATTTCACGACCTTGTGGCACATAACCAATACCTGCGCGGGCGCGTTCATAGGGAGCGGATTTTTCAATCGACTGACCATTAAACGTAATGCTGCCGTTGCGAATCGGCACAGCGCCCATCAGCGACTTCAAAAGCGTCGTTTTACCCACACCATTGCGGCCTAATAAAACGGTGATACGGCCAAGTCGCGCTTCAAAACTCACATCTCGCAGAATGTGCGAGCCGCCGTAGTATTGGTTGATATTTGAAACTTGAAGCAGTGACATAGTCTGTAGATTTGAATTCATCGGCCTAAATACACTTCAATCACACGCTCGTCCGCCTGCACTTGCGCCAAAGTACCTTGCGCGAGGACCGAGCCATCGCACAACACCGTCACAATGTCTGAGATGGTGTTGATAAAACTCATGTCGTGTTCGACAACCATCAATGAGTGCTTACCTTTGAGAGACAAAAAAAGCTCTGCGGTTCGCTCAGTTTCAAAGTCGGTCATGCCAGCCACAGGCTCATCTAACAACAACAGTTTGGGGTCTTGCATTAGCAACATGCCGATCTCTAACCATTGTTTTTGTCCATGGCTCAAGGTGCCCGCC
>JBAXNJ010000383.1:0-2163 GCA_037133815.1 Betaproteobacteria bacterium | reverse complement strand
TGCATGACATCGACTTGGGTGGGATGGATGGCCATCTTGCCCACAAAGCCCAACTCGCGCGCGATTAAACATTCTTCGCGCAACATGTCGGTATCTTTGAGGTTCATAAAAACCCCATCAACCAACCACTGCACGCCAGCTGCACGCGCATCGACCACCAGTTTGCTGCGCGGATAAGTCAGCGCCAAACTGCGGGGTGTCCAGCGTCCACCTAGATCGACCATAAAGTCGCCCTGCTCCGCGCTAGCCAATGCCATGCCAATGACCCGCGGTGAGGCTTTGGCAATATCAAAACCATTGCGGAGTCCTAAGCAGGTTTCTATCAGCGGCAGAACAGACAAAGTGCCTTCTTGCATGTTGTGTTTCACCTCAACGTCTTTCAAAGCTTTGGCTACTGCTTGTATATCGTCTGCATCATCGGCTTTGGGCAAAACAACGCCAGCCACATTCACCAAACTACTTGCGTTAGCCAAGACTTGGAGATCGGCCAAGAAATCACCCGCCCTCGGATTGCTAATGCGCAAGAACACTGGTTTCTTTAAACCAGCTGCGAGCGCATCGGCGATGTTTTTACGGGCTTCGTCTTTGGCGTTGAGGGGGACGGAATCTTCTAAATCAAAAATCATGGAGTCCGCATCACCCAACTGGGCTTTAGACAACAACTCTGGACGACTACCAGGCGCGAACAACAGGGTGCGGTACATCTTGATGGGCTGGCTATCCATAACTTATTGACCTTTCCAAACAGGCGCACGTTTTTCTAGAAATGCCTTGGGCCCTTCTTTTGCGTCATCGGTGGTGTAAAGAAATGACGCTAAATCTTGCTCTAAGCGAAGCCCGTCCGCCAAGGTCAAGTCTGCGCCTCTGTGCACCGCTGCTTTGGCGCTCCGCACGGCAATGGGGGCGTTGGCTGCTATTTGCTCTGCCAGTTGTGTTGCTTTCTCAAGCAACTCTTTGGCAGGCACCACGTACTCAACCAAACCCATAGCAAGCGCTTCGTGGGCTGAGACAGTGCGTCCCGTCAAAATCATGTCTAAGGCGCGGGCAGTTCCCACACGGCGCGACAGGCGCTGTGTACCACCATTACCAGGCATCAATCCACGTTTGACTTCGCCAAAGGCAAATGTTGATTCTTCTGTTGCAAAGGTCAAGTCACACAAAAGCGCGAGTTCTACCCCACCACCAATCGCCAAACCATTGACCGCCGCGATGATGGGTTTATCAAACGCGGCAATGCCTTCGTTATTTTCCCAGCGGTAGCGCTTCATTTCGGCTACGGGCATATCGGCATTTGTTTTGGCAAATTCGCGCAAGTCCATGCCTGCGGAAAACGCTTTTTCACCACAGCCTGTAAGCACCACTGCGCCTACTTCTGCATCGCGACGCAAGGCTTCTAGGGCTTGGCGTAATTCATTTCGCATTTGCATATTGATAGCGTTCATGGCGTCGGGTCGGTTGAGCGTCAAGGTGGCGACGCGCCCGTGTTTTTCGACCTGAATGGTCTCAAAGGTGATAGTGTTCATAGGGTTTGATTGGTTGTCCAAATATAGAATAACCCAATCAGGTCATATCACCTGTAGCCTGTTTGTCAGCAATACCTATGAATTTTGGAAATACCAGCGATCAGGAGTTGATGCTCCAGTCCGTGCGCTCTTTGTTAGACGATGTCTGCAGCATGGACTACGCCGCCAAGTGCGACAACAACCATACCCCACCCAGAGAAGCTTTCGATGCGATGGCCCAAAACGGATGGCTGGGTTTGATTGCGCCTGAATCATTCGGCGGATCCGGCGGCTCCCCTACCGATCTCGCTTTAGTTTTGGAAGAAACAGGCCACCATTTTGAAGAATTAGGCTTGTGGCTGTTTCGCAGCTTTACCTATGGTTGCTATGCCATCTTGCAACACGGTACCGATGAGCAAAAACAACGCATAGTGCCTGGCGCCGCCAACGGCAAGTTGTCTTTTGCTTTTGCACTGTCAGAGCCTGATTCAGGTTCAGATGCTGCGTCACTCAGAACTCGCGCCGTGATCGATGGCGACTATTTCATCGTCAATGGCCGCAAACAATGGACATCGGGTATGGACATATCCGACTACGCCTTGGTAGCGCTGCGCACCAACGACTTAGGCAAAAAACAATTGGGTATCAGCACCCTCATGAT
>JBAXNJ010000382.1:0-2166 GCA_037133815.1 Betaproteobacteria bacterium | reverse complement strand
CATGGGTCAACTGAGTGAGTTCTTTGACTAAATCTACGGCGCTTGTAGATGTGTCAATGATGGTCGCGCCTGCATTCACATGCGCAATGAGTCCTTGATCGCCCATCATGACTTCACGCACTTGCTTAGGACCAGGTAGTGAGCACATCACCACATCCGCGTTTTCTGCCCCTAGTGCCAAGCTGTCAGCCCAATGCGCGCCTTGTGCGAGAAGATTCTCTGCCTTGTCATGAGAAACGTCAAAAACGGTAGTGGGGTATCCGGCTTTGATGAGGTTTGCCGCCATGGGGTTCCCCATATTGCCCACACCTACAAAAAACAATCGCGGCTTAGACAGCATGCAAACTCTTTCTTTTCTCAAAAACGCTTAGCTTGGAATTCATAGGTTTGCGGGCGTGAATATATTTCAGGCCTTACTGAATCGCAAAAACAGTTTTTTGTCGCGTACTTCTGGAATGTAGAAGAGCCCAAAAGCAGACAACATATTTTTGGCTTCTTCAAAACTGTAGGTTCTATATTTGACAGTTTGCGCCATCAATGTTTGGGGACCATCGTCAAGGTAATAGTGCTTGGTAAATCCGATATTTGTAGGGTCTATTTTTTGGGAATACTTCATGCCGTTAGAGATGACAGTCTCGTAGTCATGGTGCGGGCCTTGAATGCCCAACAACAGAGTGCCATGTGGCGCAATGTGTTGTGCCATTTTTTCTAACCCTTGCAGATTGGCCTCATGGTCAGAAATGTGACTCACCAAAAATGGTTCTTTGTCGCCATCAATGACAAAGTACCAAACACCACCGTAGGAAAAGGCTACATTGTGAGCACTTGGCAAACTCAAATTACAAACGTCTTGCTGAGATAAGACAACATTTTTAAAAGGTTTGAGACGTTCTTTGGCAATGGCCAACATAGGCGCCGTTAAATCAATACCTGAGATTTGAATACTGGGTTTGCGCCGAGCCAGCTCCTCCAAAATCAAACCAGTGCCGCAGCCAATTTCTAAAACTTTTTCGATACTGTCTTGTAGAACTAAGCTGTCAACAATCTTGGCGTAGTCGTAATAACCCGACGTCATGATCACGTCGTAATAACTTGCCATGTTCGAATAATCGCCCATATTCTGTCGAACCTTTTATAAAATGAAAAAGGGTTAGTAACTTACGTTGCTACTAACCCTCGTATTCATTGGTCGGCGTGGCGGGATTCGAACTCGCGACCCCTTGCACCCCATGCAAGTGCGCTACCAGGCTGCGCTACACGCCGAAGAAAGATGAAATTATAGCGCGCTAGGACCTTGCCTCGAAGAGCAAATCACGGATCTGCGTGAGCTCTTGGCGCAAGATACTCACGCTTTCATTGCTCGGCTGAAACACCAAAATACTCTTACTCGCTTCTAAGGCTGCGGGCATATCGAAGGGTGTGTTTGCACCATTTGTATCGAATTCAACTTCACCATCTTCAACACGGCGCTTATCTCGCTCACCTTGCACCAACTCTTGTAGTTTGTTACGCGCACCACTGATGGTGAATCCTTGGTCGTACAAGAGATCGCGTATACGACGAATCATCAGCACTTCATGGTGCTGGTAGTAACGGCGGTTGCCGCGTCGCTTCATCGGACGCAGTTGCGTAAATTCCTGCTCCCAATACCGCAACACATGCGGTTTAACTCCGCATAGGTCACTCACCTCACCAATGGTGAAGTAGCGCTTGGCGGGTATTGATGGAAGGAGGGATTTCTCCATGAAAATCATTGGCTTGTGAACGGGACCGCAGAGGTTACACGAAGTTTTGGCTGTTGGGGAAGGTTTACAAGGCCAAAACCATAAAAACCACAGAAAAAACTACTTTTTTTGACAAGTAGCAGGGATGAAATACGCCAGATAAGGCTTACGCCTGCAGTTGTTCTTTTAATTTATGGCTAGCGTGGAAGGTCACCGCACGACGGGCTTCAATAGGAATCGCCTCGCCGGTGCGTGGGTTGCGACCAGGGCGCGGTGCTTTGGTACGGATTTGGAAATTACCAAAACCCGAAATTTTGACGTCCACACCATTGACCAAACTTTGCGCGATGAGATCGAAAAACGCGTCAATCATGTCTTTCGATTCGCGCTTGTTCAAACCAATTTGCTCAAACAACAAATCCGCCAACTGCGCTTTGGTCAA
>JBAXNJ010000381.1:0-2167 GCA_037133815.1 Betaproteobacteria bacterium | reverse complement strand
CTGTAGGTGTGAACCACCCCGACAAAATGCCGCCCATGATGATGACAGGAATCATCAAAGGCATGGCAGCTTCTTTGGATGCGAGTGCAATTTCAGAGTACGAAGCGCGTTTCTTTTTGAATCCAGGTGGGCCCCATACGTAGCTGTAGACCATTAAACCTAGCCCAATCAACACACCGGGAACAACGCCAGCCAAAAATAATCCACCAATGGAAACGTTTCCTGTAGCGCCATAAACAATGGCCATGATGCTAGGAGGTATCAAATTGGCCATGGTGGAAGCAGAGGCGATTAGCGCTGCGGTGAACGCACGGTCATAACCTTCTTTGTCCATCTCAGGTGCAACGGTCCTGCTCAATACAGCGACGTCGGCTGTTGAGGAGCCAGAAATTCCCGCAAAGAACATGCTAAATAAAGTGACAACTTGTGCCAAACCACCGCGTAAATGGCCCACCAAGGTTTGAGCCAATCGAATCATGCGCTGAACAACATCGGATGACGCCATCAATTCGCCAACTAGCAAAAAGAAGGGGACGGCTAAGAGCGCTTCAGAGTCAATGCCATGGAAGAGTTGCCCCACCATCGACTGCATGCTGATTTGCGTAAATTGAACAGCCAGTAATACGCCTGCAATCAATGCAAAGGTTACAGGAACTCCCATATAGCCTAGAAATAAAAACAAAGAGGCCATAAAGACCAGAATGCCACCGTTACTCATGCCCATCTCCTTCGGTGACTACGTTCTCAAGATCTTCTGGGCCCTCGAAACCATTTTGTAATCCATTGATTAACTGCTCTAAGGTAAAGAGGCCAATCATGATGCCGGCTAAGGGCACGATACCGGTATAAACCGTCAAGGGAATGAGGGACGGCATACGAAAACTGCCCATGTCGAGCAATGCGTTTTGCCAGCCATAGTAGGTCAGCAAAACGGCGACCACCAAAACGACAATACGGTTGAACGCTTCAATCACACTGCGTGATGTACCTTTCATGCGTTTAGTTATTTCAGTTAAATAGAAGTGGTCGTTGCGTCGCGTTGCCGCTGCCATTCCAATAAATACCCCCCAGCAAAAAAATGCGGTAGTAACTTGTTGTAACCACACCCACGGATCGCCCAATGTGCGGGTTATCACATCTGCAAACACCGATAAGGTGAACATGAAGATGCAACCGCCGCATAAAACCATCAGTATGGCTTCTAGAGAGTCAAAAGCCTTCCATTTGAGGTGACGGTGTCTTTCTAAGACAAGCGATCGAAAGTGGGTGTCAGACATGTTGGGTTATTTCACTTCGCGTACTAATTTCAAAATCTTGACTGCATGTGGGCCAAGTTCTGCTGCGAGTTGGTCTTGAATCGGAGCAGCAGCTTTCATGAATCCGCTTTTATCTACATTTTCAATAACTTTGACACCCATTTTTTTGAGTTTTTCTGCAGAGTCTTTTTCTAGTTGAAGTGCCATCATGGGTTCTTTCTTAGAAACTTCATCAGCAGCTGCTTGCACCCATTTTTGTTGCTCGGGCGTTAAGCTATTC
Source organism: Betaproteobacteria bacterium (assembly GCA_037133815.1). Lineage (GTDB taxonomy): Bacteria > Pseudomonadota > Gammaproteobacteria > Burkholderiales > Burkholderiaceae_C > Limnohabitans. Next base: position 631 of record JBAXNJ010000381.1, on the reverse strand, counting down.
CATGTTTTGTCGCTGATCCATAAGCAGTTGTTATTGGCCTCGTGTTCAGTGATAGAGAGAATAGGTGCTACTTCGTAGTGTTTGTTCGCTAAGTAAACATTCACGCCGTTTTCAGCAATGTTCACGACACCAGTTTGCAAAGAGGTGTAGACATCACCAAAGGGCATATGGACCACTTGAGCGCCATATGCGGGGAAGTGTGTATCTTCGGTTTTCGTGGCTTGCACGCGAATTTTTTGGCCTTTGATGTCGTTGACGCTATTGACTTCTTTTTTGCTGTACATGTTGCGCAAACCCATGGTCAATAGGCCCAGCGTGCGAGCACCTGTTACTGACTCTTTAGTCATGTCACGAAAAGCTTGCGCAATGCCAGGGTCTGCTAAAGCTTTAGCTAAATGGTTTTGATCTCTAAAAATGAAATGCAACGAAAGAACACCAGCTTGTGGTGCAACCGTAGAAGCATTGGCAGTCGATGTAATAACAAAGTCGATATCACCAGCGCGCATTTTTTGCAACATTTGAGGTTCTTGACCTAATTGCGCGCCTGGAAACTGGTTGATGCTCATTTTGCCGCCGCTCAACTCTTTGAGCTTGGTATCAAAGATATTTGCAGCTATGCCATACGCGGTAG
>JBAXNJ010000380.1:0-2168 GCA_037133815.1 Betaproteobacteria bacterium | reverse complement strand
CTATTAAGGAGGCGCACCGTGCCGATTATTAAACTAACCCAACCGTTCATCAATAATGAATTGTATTGCCCCGAAGGTAAAGCCCGTTTCGAGTGGTGCGATATAGATTTCCCGGGATTGTATGTCGAAGTACGTAAAAGTAGTCCTGGGCAGGGTACTTATTACCTGCGCTATAAAGACAGTAAAGGTAAAACGTGTCATCAGAAGATCAGCAAGACGCATGAAATGACTTTGGTCGATGCGCGTAAAGCGGCCAAGACCTTAAAATCTGAAATCAACTTGGGCGCTGATCCTCGAGGTGAGGAAAAAGCTAAAAGAGCGGTGCTCAATTACTCAGAGTTCTTTGAGCAGCACTATATGCCCTATGTGAAGGTCAGAAAGCGATCATTTAGAACTGACAGCTCTTTTTATCGCTTACGTTTGAAAGCGGAGTTCGGAGATTTAAGGCTTAACCAGATCACCCGTCAGCATATCCAAACTTTTCATACGCGGCTAAGTAATGAGGGCTTAGCCGCCGCAACCTCGAATCATTACTTGAAGTTGCTCAAGCACAGCCTCAATTTGGCCATTGACTGGGATATGTTGGATACTAATCCGGCAACTAGAATACCGCTCTTCCACGAGGATAACCAAGTGGAGAATCTACTTTCGGATGAGCAATTGGAACGTCTTATGATGGTATTGAAGACCGATGAAAATAGAAATGTGTGTTTGATAGCGATCTTTTTATTATCAACGGGCGTGCGTCTGAATGAAGCCTTGCAAGCAAAATGGACTCATGTGGATCAGCAACATAGAGTTTGGAAAATCCCAGCCTCTAATAGTAAGAGTAAGCGTCTACGCGCCGTTCCCTTGAATGACAGTTCTTTGGATGTGCTCAATCAATTGACCACAAGAGGTCGTTATGAAAATATATTTATTAACTTTCAGACGCAATTGCCTTACACAACGATATCGAAAGTGTGGGGGAGGCTGAGGAAGAAGGCCGGTTTACCTCATCTGAGGATACACGACTTGAGACATCAGTTCGCGTCGTTTCTGGTAAACAGCGGTCAGACCCTGTTCATGGTCCAACAGATACTCGGGCATAGCAGTCCGGCCGTGACCCAACGATATAGTCATCTCTCAACCAAGTCATTACAAGAGGCGGCCAACACAGCCTCCATAATGATCAAGGGTGCGATGGCGACCACGGGCTAGGTTGGGTCGGTTTTTAGGGGGAGGGCGGTGGCCAAAACTGCCGCTCTCTCCTCCAAACCGGCATAGAGTGTGATTTTTGCGTCGGGTCAGGCCTGAGTGATGATCTGGCCACGTGAGGCATAAACTGCGCCGTGGAATTGCCCAAGCCATGGTGTTGAAAATTCTGATCGTTATGTCCATTTCAATAAGGAGAATAGAATGAAAACAGAGGTGCCTTACTAAAAATTAATACCTATGTTCCATATATACCGTGAATGCTTCTGAACAATAATGATCAGTGGCAACTGGTTACTAAAAGCGGACGCGGTATTGTGAGGACTGAATCAATTAACGGAGATCAAATATGAATAAATGGTTTTTCTATCCACTCACCTTCACGGTCTTATTAACCTCAACGGCATCAGCCGAAAGTGTCTATATGTCTCCAACTGATTCGGTGGGAAACAGACAATACAATCAGCAAAGCTATAAAACTCAAGGTGACAGGATAGTGCCCACTGATAACGTAGGCAATCGTCAGTATGGCAAACAAAGCTATAAAATCCAGGGTGATCGAATTATCCCCACCGATGATATGGGGAATACCCAATATAAAAAGTCAGGCTATCGTGTTGAAGCGAATGGTCATATGGTTGAGACTGATTCGTTGGGTAATCGAAAATACAATAACCATGATTTTAAAATGCAGGGCAATAAAATAATCCCGGTAGATTCTGTTGGCAATAGGGATTACAAAAGATCGGGGTATGTTGCTAAATAAAGATTTTTCACTAGAAATGGAAGGTATATGCTCTCAGCAATCAAGGCTCTTATTCTTGTTTTAATTATTGGCGTTGTTATCTATAAAATTAGTTTTATTGAAACGCGCGAATATACGACAAACTTTAGTCAATTTGTATCATTAAGGGGAGTTGATGAATACGTTGTTAATGAACTTCGAACTAATGAAAATTTCCATAGAGAATCTG
>JBAXNJ010000379.1:0-2169 GCA_037133815.1 Betaproteobacteria bacterium | reverse complement strand
CGACTAGCTTTTCAACGCTAGAGAAAGCGTCATTGCTCATGGCGAATGCATTATTCAGGGCGGCTTTGTTAGAAGCGACGATTTGTTCGTTAGTGATCATGTAAATCTCCAGTTGGATAAAAGAAAAAAATGTTGCTTTGCAGCAATCTGTGGAGTTTAGGGTTATCCCGAGGTTTTATGACGGTTTGGAGCGTCTCGGGGCGTGCTTTAGAGGTGACAGCCTAAATAGGGACTCAATTGGCAACGCGGAGACAATTGAAGCCATTGACAGGACCAAACGGGGTGTATGCGCGCTTTTTATTCAGATCAATTTGTGTTGCCACTTCCCCAGGGCCACCGGTTCCCCATGGGCAAGTACCGCGTTTTGCGAGACCGCTTGGCAGTTGAGATTCCCGCTGTACAAACTAACGTCGCAGAACCCGCCACCGATGGTGAATTGGCCTTGGTGCACGCACCGCTCTATATAAAAGCGGTAGTGCAAGGCTCCCTGGGCGACAAGGCGCAGCGCGAAATAGGCTTTCCTTGGTCACCAGAAATGGTGGCAAGGTCCAGACGCTCCACTGGAGCCACCATCATGGCTGCTAGGGCTGCTTTGTTTGGGTGCGAAGGCATTGCCGCCAACTTGGCGGGGGGAACCCACCATGCCTATGCGGACAAAGGGAGTGGGTTTTGTGTTTTCAACGACGCGGCTGTCGCCACCCGCTTGATGCAGAGCGAATGGAGTCGCCAGCACCGACAGCCTTTGAAGGTGGCCATCATCGATCTAGATGTGCACCAAGGCAATGGAACCGCGCACATATTTGGAAAGGATGACTCGGTTTTCACGCTCTCTATCCACGGCGCCAGAAATTTTCCTTTTGCCAAAGAAACCAGCGACCTAGACTTGGAACTTCCTGACGGTTGCGACGACGGAGCCTATTTAGAAGCTTTAGATCAAGCGCTGGAGACCTTAGAAAACCGCTTTGAACCTAGCTTGGTGATTTATCTGGCTGGCGCCGACCCACACGAAGGCGATCGCCTAGGCCGACTGAAGTTGAGCTTTGATGGCCTTGAGGCAAGAGATCGACGGGTGTTCGACTGGGCCTACCAAAAAGCGGTTCCAATGGCTTTCGCCATGGCCGGAGGTTACGGCGAGAACATCGCCGACACGGTGCAGGTGCAAATGAACACCTACCGTGTCGCCTATGCGTACTGGCAACGCTGGCAAAATCGCAGCCTATGAGTGAAAAACCTATCGAACGCGTCTTACCTCAGTCGCGTAGTACTTTCAAAGTATTTCGACAAATCACCACGCGTTGGGAAGACAACGATGTGTACGGCCACATCAACAACGCTGTCTACTACAGCTATGTCGATACGGCGGTCAATGCTCACCTGATTGCGCAGGGTGCACTAGACATCCACGCTGGCAAAACGATTGGCTTGGTGATTGAAAACCATTGCAATTTTTTCGCGCCTCTGGCCTTTCCGCAAACCATTGAGGCGGGTATCCGCGTCAACAAAATCGGTAAATCCAGTGTCAGGTACGAAGTAGGATTGTTTGCTGATGGTGAGGAACTTTGCGCCGCGCTGGCACACTTTGTTCATGTCTATGTGAACGCGCATGACAGACGACCCGTACTGAACTTAGCCCCTGAATTACAAAATGTTTTGGAGAGATTGAGATGACCGCCCCCGTAAGCGACAGCCAAGCCGTTGACCATGCCATCACCTCGCGCATGTCAACCCGTGCTTTCACGAACCAAGCTGTGCCCAAAGCCTTGATCACCGAGATCTTGCAAGTTGCAAGCCGCGCACCATCGGGCACTAACACCCAGCCTTGGAAAGTCTATGTCTTGCAAGGAAAAAGCCGTGACACGCTCGTCGAGAAGGTCTGTGCTGTGCATGACGCCATGCGTGCCAATCCAGAAGTGGCCAAGCAATACCAAGAGCAATACGACTACTACCCCACGCAGTGGGTCAGCCCTTATATTGATCGTCGCCGCGAAAACGGTTGGAGCTTGTATGGCTTGCTCGGTATTGGCAAAGGCGACAAAGACAAGATGCACTTGCAGCACCAACGTAATTTCAAATTCTTTGATGCGCCTGTTGGGATGATGTTCACCCTTGACCCCATCATGGGTCGCGGCTCTATGTTTGATTACGGCATGTTTGTGCAAAACATCATGT
>JBAXNJ010000378.1:0-2172 GCA_037133815.1 Betaproteobacteria bacterium | reverse complement strand
GACGATACCCACGGAGGGATGCAATTTACGCAGGCGTTTGGTCAGGCTGAGTCCGTCTTCCTCAGGCAAGTTCAAGTCAATCACATAAATATCTGGGGAAAAACCGCTAGCAACATCGCTGATTTCTTCAGCAGAAGGCACACCCCTGACGTAATGCCCTTGCGCTTGCAAAAAGGCGAGCGTGGCGGCTCTTAGGTCATCGTTGTCCTCGACCACTAAGATTTTGAGCGCAAAATTGTCCATTTGGTCGATCTTGCAATGACGGATAACACAAAGCTAACCATATCTAACCATAGTCAATCAAGCGACTAGGCTGGCATCCAAACGGTGAAGACAACTTGGCCCTCATGGTGTGTGTAAGCAATTTCACCGTGCATCAATTCCAAAAGACCTTTGACAAGAAATAGTCCCAAGCCCGAACCGGATTGTCTGCGGGCATGTGGGCTTCTGTAGTATTTTTCAAAAATTTGGACGGCATCAGGCAAGCCTGCTTGTCCGGGTTGGTTGGATACCCGCCATAACCATCCAGCCTGGCCACGTTGTTCTTGAGCAGTCAGGGAAACCTGTATGGGGAAATTGGTCAGGCTGTACTTGCAAGCGTTATCCAACAAATTACCCAGAACGATGGACAGCATTTTGGGGTCAGTTCGCAGTGGTGCAGTGTCATGTGAAGCAATGAAATGGACTTGCTCGGGTGAACGACACGTCATAACAGCCGACTGGGTAAGAAAAACTGCATCCGCGTTTTCAACCATTGGCTGTAGGGCTTGATCAGTAAGCTGCCCAGCATGAACGCAGCGTTCAATGACTTGGTTCATGTCATGGATGGCTCGCTCCATGACCTCACGCTTGAGCGGCCCAGCTTCCATCCACATACGCAAGCTGGCCAATGGGGTTTTTAATTCGTGAGCCAGCATAGAGAACAACTGCACCTGCTCTTCATGCACCTGCTTTTCAGTCTCTGCTTTTTGCTCAACGCGTTTCAAATTTGATGCAGCTTCTTGTTGTTGTTGTTGCAGTTTATTAGCACGCACCTGCAGCAGAATGAACATCACCACGCCGTCAAGCACGAGATGCCCCATACTTCCAACAATCATCACACGATGCGCTGGCATCAAGCCCAAATAAATGAGCTGAGGCAACGAGCTCAAAAGGGCGTAGCTGGTCAAGTAAATGAAATAGAATTTCAACGATATGGGCTGGACCGCTCTTGATGGAAACGCCGTCAACGCTGTGATCAGCAACATCATGAACGCTATTGGAACTGCTCCATTTCCAAGGGTTAGCATCAAAATGGTGGCATCAAAAAACTGTAACAAGGTCAGTGAAGCAATCGCACCAGCAGCGTACCTACACGCGATCAAGCACACTCGCGCAGGTTGAAAGTTTTCTAAAAACTGAGTCAAAAACCAAAACATCATACTGACGAACAAAATAAGCACCGTAGATGCAATGATGTTTAAAACACCTTCGGAAAAATAAGGGCCAATCAAAACACGAGCGAATCCCAGAAAGAAAAAAGCCCAAACAGTTGAAAAGGTTTGCTTCAACGCAAAAGTACCCATTAAACGATCGCGACTGACCCACCATAGCACTGAAGCCCAAAGCGCCAAGATACCGGAGGTTACAGCGAAAAAACCAGCCAGCCATTCCTGCAATCGATTACTAAACTGGGCTTGCCCGTACGGCAAGACTTCCAAATTCAAAATACGGTTGCTTGTTCCATTTAGCCGAAGATAGATTTCACGCTCTTTGGGCAAGGCAGGAATTTGAAAAGTAAAATTGATCGAACCGAAACTGTCATCATTAGGAGGTAATGCATCACCATTGCGCATCACCATGCCCGTGCTGGGGTCGTAAAGGGTTAAATAATCAAGGTATGCGGGCCTCACCCTCACGATCCAAGGTGAGCGCGTGTCTTGTTCTGCAGCTTTCAACGTGGTGCGAATCCAAATAGGTTCGGAACCGTATCCCCACCCTTTCCAGCCACTCATGGGTTGCCAATCTCCGCGCAAAACAACGTCTTGCAGGGTGGCTGTCCCCGTTTTGTCCATCAACCATGCCTGCGACTGGATTAACTGCGGCTCTTCCTTGGACGCAACGCACCCTGCTAGCGAGAGCAAAGAGGCGACGAACACTGACGCCAGAAAGCGTTTAAGTAAATAGACTGAA
>JBAXNJ010000377.1:0-2185 GCA_037133815.1 Betaproteobacteria bacterium | reverse complement strand
TTGGGCATGCCATATCGCGCCACGATAAACCCCGTACTCCAAATACCGACAAAGACTAGCGGCAAGGCGCGCAGCCATGAAAGCTGAGAAGAACTCGCCATTACTTAGCGTGGTCCAAGATATCGGGCCACGCTTTTTGCAAGTAATACACCATGGACCACACGGTCAAGATGCCGGCAATCCATATCAATACAAAGCCCCAAACTGCGGTATCGATCACACCAAACAAAACCCCGTCATAGAGAAGAAATGGTATCGCCACCATTTGCATGGTAGTTTTGAGTTTGCCCAACATGTGCACAGCAACGCTGCGTTTCGCACCAATTTGCGCCATCCATTCTCGCAGCGCCGAGATCGCGATTTCACGACCAATGATGATGAGCGATACCAATACATCAACGCGCCCCAAATGGACCAACACCAACAAACTCGCGCACACCAAAAATTTATCAGCGACTGGATCTAAAAATGCACCGAAGGCGGACGTTTGGTTCAACTTGCGCGCCAAATAACCGTCTAGCCAATCGGTCAAGGCAAACACCACAAACATGACAGTCGCCAGAAGATTACGTAAGTCGTTATCAATAGGTAAATAAAACAAACCTGCTATCAAAGGAATGGCAGCAATGCGCGTCAAGGTCAAGAGTGTTGGTATGGTCCACATAAGGGCTTATTCGTAAATGATTTGCGCCTGCCCTTGGTGGGCCTGCGCCATCCAACTCGCCAATGCAGCGTCGCTGGGGAAAAATTTAGCGTTGTCGCCGAGTTCAATCTCAGCATTCGCACCATCGCGCAAAACCTGTAGGCGAACGCCCAAACCACGCACCAAATTACCTTGCTCGGAAGCCTCTATGCGGGCAGGATGCTCGCGCACAATGCGCGCAACATCAGGGACAGTGCCGTTGACTGCCACGCGCAAATATTTACCAAAACGACAACGCGCTTGGTTCAAGTCCCACACTTGGTTGATGGATAAGCGCAAACCTCCTGAGAAGCGATCGTTTTGAACTTTGCCCATCACAACCACCAATTCGTCCTCACGCAAGATGTTGCGATACGCATTCATCGTTGCTTCGTCTGCAGTGGCTTCTATCGTGGCAGATTTGTCATCTAACTTAAAGATCACCAATCTACCGCGTTGGCCATTAATCGTCTTCATATCACTCACAATGCCAGCGAGTAATTGCGGTTCACGTGAATCCATCAAGTCATCGATACGGGTCTTCACAAAGCTTCGCACTTCGCGATCGACTTCGTCAAACAAATGGCCTGATAAATAAAAACCTACAGCCGTTTTTTCTTGGGTCAATCGCTCTTTGACGCCCCAAGGCATAGCGTTGACCAACTCGGGTTCTTGTTGGCTAGAACCGTGGGTATCGTCACCCATATCAAACAAACCGCCTTGGTTGGCATTGGCTTCACTGGCGGCCGCAAAGTCAAACGCGCGGTCAACGCTGACCAACATTGAAGCGCGGTTCAAATCAAGGCAATCGAAGGCGCCTGCTTTGATCAAAGCTTCTACGGTACGTTTATTCAATCGCGAACGATCGACACGGCGCGAAAAGTCATACAAACTGGTAAAGGCGCCACCACTTTCGCGTGCAGCAACGATGGCTTCGATCGCTTGCTCACCAGAGCCTTTGATAGCACCCAAACCATAGCGAATGGTTTTATCGGAAATCGGCTCGAATCTATGGGTGCCACGGTTGATATTGGGTGCTTCAAAGGTCATGCCCATCTTGAGCGCGTCTTCGTATAAGACCTTGAGCTTATCGGTGTCGTCCATTTCCACCGTCATGTTGGAACAGAAGAATTCAGCGGTGTAATGCACTTTCACCCAAGCGGTGTGATAGGCTAACAAAGAGTAAGCAGCCGCATGCGATTTGTTAAAACCGTATCCTGCAAAGCGCTCCATCAAGTCAAAAATTTCGTCGGCTTTGTTCGCGGGAATGTTGTTACCCGCAGCACCTTTGCGGAAAATTTCACGGTGCTCGGCCATTTCTTCGGCCTTCTTTTTACCCATGGCACGGCGTAACAAATCGGCACCACCGAGTGAATAGCCACCTAGGATCTGCGCCGTTTGCATCACCTGTTCTTGGTAGACCATGATGCCGTAGGTCTCAGACAACATACCTTCGACCAAGGGATGCGGATACTCCACTTTTTCACGGCCATGCTTACGGGC
>JBAXNJ010000376.1:0-2207 GCA_037133815.1 Betaproteobacteria bacterium | reverse complement strand
ACTTGGGAATCTTTGCCCGAGAAATTTCGTCCACTTCCTGGACGCAGCAATGTGGTTGTGTCTCGACAAACATCTTTCTCAGCAGCTGGTGCGCAATTGGCCTCTTCTTTAGAAGCAGCCATGGCGTTGTTTCCACCCACCGAAATCATCTGGTTAATCGGAGGTGCGCAACTCTACGCACAGGGCTTGTCCATAGCATCGCAAATTGTTCTCACAGAGATCGACGCTGACTATGAAGGCGATGTTTATGCACCCTCTCCTTCGCCAAATGACTGGGCTGAAACGCACAGAACTTCGCATGTCTCTGCACAAGGTCTTGCCTATCACTTGGTGACCTTGCAGAAAAGAAATACACACTAACTATGAAACTTGCCACCTGGAATGTGAACTCGTTAACCGTGCGACTGCCGCAAGTACTCGATTGGTTAGAGTCGCAAAAATCAGAGGGTGGCATAGATGTGCTGGCCTTGCAAGAGACCAAAACCACCGACGATAAATTTCCACGTGAAGCTATTGAATCAGCTGGCTACCACGTCGCTTTTTTTGGGCAAAAAACTTATAACGGTGTGGCGTTGATTGCAACGCACCCTATTGAAGCAGTTGTTAACAATATCCCTAATTTTGTAGACGAGATGGCGCGCGTGATCAGCGCCACCGTCAACGGTGTTCGCGTAGTGGGCGCTTATTTCCCCAATGGCCAAACACCTGATAGCGACAAGTTTGTTTACAAAATGAAGTGGCTCACGGCCCTCACCCAGTGGCTTCAAACTGAAATGCTTTCTCATCCAAAGTTGGTTTTGATGGGTGACTACAACATCACTTGGGACGATGCAGATGTATGGGACCCTATAGCGTTAGCCGACACCATCCACTGCACCAAGGAAGAACGCGCACATTTCAAAGCATTGCTAGATTTAGGCATGGTCGACGCATTCAGGTTATTTGAGCAAGCCGAGAAAAGCTACTCTTGGTGGGACTACCGCGAATTTGCGTTTCGACGCAACCGTGGTCTGCGCATCGACCACATCTTGGTCTCCCTCGCATTGAAAGACCAAGTAACTGCATGCGTGATTGATAAATTACCGAGAAAAAACGAACGTCCTAGTGATCACACGCCCGTCTTAGTGACGCTTAGTTAAGCGCTTACTCTTCAATTCCTAGTTCTTGAATTTTGCGGGTGATGGTGTTGCGACCAATGCCGAGTTTTTGCGCTGCTTCGATGCGCCGTCCACGGGTATTGGCTAGAGCAGTTTGAATCAAACGTGCTTCGACGCGATTGACCATGGCATCCCACACATCGGTACGTCCTGCTACCAATAAGCTCATAGCCTCAGCTTCGAAGCCTTGCTCCCAATCCGCGCCCGGTAAATTGAGCACTACAGGAGACGTTGTGGATTTAGCGTTCGCTAATTGCAAGCCATCGTCGTGAATATGCGCGTAAGTTGCGTCGTCATCCAAGACATGTTGGGCCAAAGGCCCTGATTCATTGGCAAGGCCCAAAACTTCTGGCGGCAAATCTTTGGGCTCAATCACTTGGGCCGGCGCCATCACCGTGAGCCAATGGCAAATATTTTCTAACTGGCGCACATTGCCAGGGAAATTGAATTGATTCATGCGCGATTGCGCTGCATCGGAAATGCGTTTTGGCTCCACACCTAATTGCTGTGCACTTTGCTGCAAGAAATGGCGCGTCAATGTAGGAATGTCTTCTCGGCGCTCGCGCAATGCAGGCAAACGCAAACGAATCACGTTTAAGCGGTGGAACAAGTCTTCGCGAAACGCGCCTTCTTTGACACGTTTCTCAAGGTCTTGGTGTGTGGCAGCGATGACTCGCACATTGGCTTTGATCGCACTATGGCCGCCCACACGGTAGAAATTGCCGTCACTTAGCACACGCAATAAACGGGTTTGCAAATCGAAGGGCATATCACCAATTTCGTCCAAGAAAAGCGTGCCGCCCTCGGCTTGTTCAAAACGCCCTCTTCTGGTGGCTTGCGCGCCCGTGAATGCACCGCGTTCGTGCCCAAAGAGTTCACTTTCAAGCAAATCTTTTGGAATCGCTGCTGTGTTGATGGCGACAAAGGGCCCTTTGGTTCCGGTGTCACCCCGTGGCGAATGTTTGTGTAAGGCACGCGCGACGAGTTCTTTGCCGGAGCCGCTTTCGCCAGTGATCATCACCGTGACATGGCTTTGGCTCAAACGTCCAA
>JBAXNJ010000375.1:0-2211 GCA_037133815.1 Betaproteobacteria bacterium | reverse complement strand
TGTCGGTTCAAACCGACACTTGGCGAACAGGGCTTATCAACAATTAGCCTCATTTACTTCTGCAACTAATTGATTTTCAAGCTGTTAGCCAAGAAAGTTTTAGTTCTTTCAAACGAGTCTTTAGTTGAAGTCTCGCTGTATATATAAGTAATCATGCCTAATCTTCCAGGCTTGGAGAAACCATTTAGGCTTTTGCAATCCCAGCAATGTGTTTCATCTTGATAGACATGTATCTGGATGGGTTTACCAGTTGTCTTAACTGGTGTCAAAAGTTCTTGGCAATCAGATGCGGGGCTTTCGTTGTCATTGCCTCCAAGAAGAAATAAATGGGGTTTCTCAATATCTTTTTGCACTACGTCTAGAAGTATTTTTTCAGGCCCCATCATGCTTGGTATTCGGCAGGGAGGGTAAAAGGAAACATAGGCGTCAAACCCACGATTTTGTGAAAACTCCTGACGCACAGCTTTACTATTATTGAACTGATATGCCCAGTTGCCTCATTAAGTCTTGCATCAGAAGCCGAATGAATATGGTTTACCCTTGGACAAACCTCATAGATACTGCGTTTAAATAATGTTTTGATTAAAAATTTCTCGCAAGTGTTTGTTTAGAAAAGCTAACGTCAGACATGTACACGTATTCACGACACATAAATTTGAAATGAAAAGAGGTGATATCAATGCTTGACAACTCACGACGCAAACACTTGTCTCAACTCATGGGACTAGCCGCTGCCAGCACTTTGTCGCCGCTTTCATTCGCCTCGGCCAATAAAACTGATAAGCCTGTACCCCCTCAGGGTATCGGACATCGAATAAAACATATCTCATATAGCGATCAAGGTGGAAGACCTGATGGCGTGCAAGTGATGTACAACCGCAAACATGTATACGTGGGACACATGTTCAGTGACGGCGTCACCGTTTTGGATGCAAGCAATCCACGAGCTCTCAACCCTGTTGGTTTTTTCAGTGCCGGCGCAGGCACTCGCACGCACCAAATGCAAAACCATGGTGATATTTTGCTGTTGGCCAACGGAGCCAACATCGTTGCCATGCAATCCTATGACGGGCAGCGAGGCTACTTCGAAAACAATTTGGTTGACAGCATCACCAATCGTAAAAAATTCAGATCTGGCCTGTCCATACATGATATTTCAAAGCCAAGTGAATTAAGGGAAATTGCATTTTTAGAAATGCCCGGTTTTGGTATCAACCGAATTGGATGGCAGGGCGGGCGTTATGCATATGTTTCAGCACACTTCGATGGATTTACGGATCACATCTTGTGTGTTGTCGATTTAAAAGAAATTACCAAACCAGAAATCGTTGCAAAGTGGTGGTTGCCAGGCATGAACCGCGCAACAGGGGAAACGCCCACCAATCCAAAGGGCAAGCGGTATGCTTTGCACCATATGCTCACTGATGGCAAATTGGGATATGGGGCATGGCGCGATGGTGGTTTAACCATTCACGATATCAGCGACCCCACCAACCCCAAATTGCTGTCTCGTTTAAATTGGTCCCCACCATTCCCAGGTGGCACACACACGCCACTGCCGCTACCTGGTCGTCAATTGGCGGTTGTTTTAGATGAAGCCAATGCTCAAAAGTGTGCCAAAGGTTTGTTTCACAGTTTTGTTTTAGATGTGCGCTCACCAGAAAATCCTGTAACGATTGCAACATTACCCACGCCCAGTGACAGAGACTATTGCTCATCTCCAGGAACTTTTGGGCCACACAATCTGCATGAGAATCGCCCCGGATCATTTCAGAGTGAAGACCTTATTTTTGCCACGTACAACAATGCCGGTGTACGAATTTTTGACATCAAAAATCAATTCGCTCCAAAAGAGGTGGCTTATTGGGTGCCCCCAGTTCCCAAGAAATTGATTGATCCAAGGCCCAATATAGCTTTAGATGCAAAAACCGCAGACCTCTATGTAACGGCTGAAGGCTTGATGTTTGTCAGCGATTGGAACGCTGGAATGCATGTCTTAGAGTACAAGGGCTGACCTCACACGCAAGTCTAGCTGACCATCCCCCCGTCGCTGGACGCTTCAAGCCTTCAACCGCTCTACCCCCTTAAGCGAACATGTCGGGTCAAACCGACACTTGGCGATCAGCCCCTAATCAAAATCAGCCACTTAGAACAGTAGCCCTGCCTGAAGTGCAGACCCACCAACAATCGCCACCTAAACCGTGTTCAAGT
>JBAXNJ010000374.1:0-2212 GCA_037133815.1 Betaproteobacteria bacterium | reverse complement strand
AGCGTAACTGCGCGCCCCACATTTGTCCGTTGGACACACGGTAAGCAGGCCAAGCTCCAAAACCATTTCCAGCGCCAGGATTTTTGGTGATGTTGGGCAAGTCTTGTAAGCGAATACGTTTGTCATCTTGGGCATGGCATGTCGCGCACGCAAAATCATGAGAACCCCCACGCATGAAAAACAAGCGCTTGCCTACTTCATACATTTTTCGCTCTTCAATATGGTCCTGAGGAAGATTTAACTTCATGCCTTTGGATTCAGCAGCAACCCAAGTAGCAAGCGCAGTTACATTGCTTTGCTCGCCACTACCAAAAGGTGTTTTTGCAATTTCTTGTGCATCTAGGCCTTGAAACTCTTGCATACAAGTCACCAAGCGTGACTCCAAGTCTTGCACGCGGCCTGTATCTGCAAAGTAGCGCGGCAACTCCACCCACACACCTTTGAAGATACCTGGACCCTTACCTAAATCACATTTTTCTAAGCTGTCATTCTTGGGACCGCGTTTTTGCTTCCATAAAGCTTCGCCTTTGGCTTCAAAGAGATCCGCCGGATTTCCGTCTTGCAACATTTGCCGGTATTCGGCAATGCTGTCAGTCGATGACTTTTGCGCAAAAGTAACAAAAGACAAACCAATTAAAGCGACAGTCACTATTATTTTTTTCATTTTTGTCTCCGTAGTAGTGGATTGAAATTACGTAACAGTTGCTTCGTCTGTTCGGGTATCGCCCTTGTTATCCTTCCAAGTGATAGCCACCTTATCACCTGCTTTTGCACCTTTGATGGTGAATTGCAGAAATGGGTTTTTAGAGACTGCAGGACCCCACTCGGCGGTCATCACTGTTTTGCCATTAAGTGCAGCAGTTATGTCTTGGATATGCCAAGCGGGAATAGTTTTTCCGTTTCCGTCTTTGCGTTGTCCTGATTCCATTTCGTGGCTCATCAAAACACGGATAGTGGCTTTGTCGCCAGCTGCTTGGGCACGAATGCGCATTGGATCTGCCATGGTATGACTCCTAAATAAATTAAATGGTGATTAGCCGCCGCAGCCGCCAAGGGTTACTTTGACTTCTTTTTTTGCAAAGAAGGCTTTTCCATCATTGGTAATAGCGACTGCATAGACATCAGACGATTGCCCCATCTTTGCGCGCGTTGCAAAGTTGACATCCACCTCGGGGCTCACGTTAAACATGGCTACCAAAGCGGAAGGATTTTTTTCAACCAACAGTAAAACGCGTTTGACATTGGGCAAAGAGGTACTCGCGCCAAAAGGAACTACAGCGCCGTTTTCTGCGATGTCTGGACCTGTGATGGTGACATCTTTGCTCTCTACTGGGGCAGCAGCACCCATCGCTTTGATCGCGTCGTTGATGGTTTTGGCTTCAAATGCAGCCTTGTCAAAAGCCTGCGCATATCGGGGGAACAGGCCAGAGGCCGCCAATAGGCTGGCGACTGCAGCGCTGTGCTTAAGGGTCTCGCGTCGAGTTTGCATGGAAGTACTCCTATTAAAAATATAAAGGTTATTTTGCCCCACCGGCAGCCAACCAGCTAGCGATGGTTTTGATGTCTGCATCTGGTGCACTTTGCGCTGGCATAGGGATGGGCCCCCAAACGCCTCCACCACCAGATTTTATTTTTCCAGATAAGTAGTCTACTTTGCCTAGATATTTTTTCGCCATGTCATTAAAACTTGGGCCTACGACTTTTCGGTCTTGTGCATGGCAGGCGTTGCAATTGTGTTTGCCCAAAAGTGCTATCGCCGGATCTACGGTCTTTGCTGCAGGTTTAACAGTAGGTGGCGTAGTAGGTGACTCACTCATCACGCTCACTCCAGACTTTCGCTCTGGTTGCAGTGTGTCTGCGCCTTTTTGTTGGCCCACAGTGCGGTTTTGTTCAGCCAAATTACCGTGTGCATTGCGGGCGTAATCGGGCAGCATGGAAGAGACTTTTATTTCTGGAACACAGTCTTTCATACACACCACATTGGCTGTATCCGGTTTAGCCATTCCGTTGAATTCTTTACCCGGCCACAGGTTGTGCTGTGTAGACATGCCATTGCGGTTGGGCATGCGCTTTTGTACCTCTGCGATATTTTTGTCAGACAACACAAAGTTGTCAGGTACGACGTAAGCCAAATTCAACATATACGCAGTCACTGCGTACACCTCATCGGTTTTTAGTGATTTCGGCGCAGTCCATGGCATGGCACGGTTGA
>JBAXNJ010000373.1:0-2216 GCA_037133815.1 Betaproteobacteria bacterium | reverse complement strand
AGCGAGCGCTTGCATGCTGTCTCGCTGATCTTGAACCACTTCCGTCCCGTCTCTACGCTGGCGTTTTGTAATACCAAACAGCAATGCAAAGACCTGATCAATGTTTTGCAAGCGCAAGGCTTTAGTGCGCTCGCGCTCTATGGCGAATTAGAGCAACGTGAGCGCGATCAAGTGTTAGTGCAATTTGCCAATCGTTCTTGCTCAGTGTTGGTGGCCACTGATGTGGCAGCACGCGGCTTGGATGTGCACAACCTAGAAGCGGTTATCAATGTCGATGTCACGCCCGACAGCGAAATCCATATCCACCGCATTGGTCGCACAGGTCGTGGCGACGCAGAGGGCTTGGCGCTGACCTTGGCCAGTATGGACGAGATGGGCAACGTCGGCAAGATTGAGCAACTGCAAGGCCACGAATCAGTATGGTCGCCCATAGCCAGTTTGACGCCTGCGGCGGGTGGCAAGTTGCAACCGCCTATGGCAACTTTGCAAATTGCTGGTGGGCGCAAAGAAAAAATTCGCGCGGGTGATGTGCTGGGGGCGTTGACGGGTGACGCTGGTTTTGCCAAAGAGCAAGTTGGCAAGATCAGCGTGAATGAATTTTCAACCTATGTGGCTGTGGAGCGCGGGATTGCGCATGAGGCGCTTAGGCGTTTGAATACGGGCCGGGTTAAGGGTAAAAGTGTGAAGGTGCGGTTGTTGGAAGAGGCATTGGGTAAGTAGTGAACTAGGTAGTGGTTGCGCTTAAACGGCGCTAGAGGAAAAACTTACGTGAGATACGGATTTTTAAAACCCAATTCCGCCAATATGTCGATTTCATAAGCCTCCATCGCCCGTGCATCTTTCGCGCTGGTTTCATGCTCCCAGCCTTGGGCATGTAGAGTTCCGTGTACCAATAAATGCGCATAGTGCGCTTGCAGCGTTTTGCCTTGCGCTTTAGCTTCTGCCGCCACCACAGGTGCACATAAAACGATGTCGGCAATGACTATCGGTACTTGCGCATAGTCAAAGGTCAATACATTGGTGGCGTAGTCTTTGCGACGGTAACTGTGGTTAAGCGCATGACCCTCCGCTTCGCTGACGATACGCACAGTAATTTCCGCATCATCCGACAAAGCATGGCGAATGCAACGCGCTACAAAATGCCTGGGTAACGCTGTGCGATGTCTGGCAGCATATGGGACATCACCAAACTGCAAAGAGAGTTGAAGTTTTTGTAGCGCCATGGTCTTTTGCGAACTAAGACTTGCTGGCTGTTGTGCGCTGCGCGTCATACGCGTCCACAATGCGCGCGACCAAGGGATGGCGCACCACATCGGCGCTGGTAAATCGGCATATCGAAATACCTTTGACGCGTTTTAGAACGCGCTCTGCGTCAATTAAGCCGCTAAGCGTGTCTTTGGGCAAATCGATTTGGCTGACATCACCTGTCACCACCGCTTTGGATCCAAAACCAATGCGCGTGAGAAACATCTTCATTTGTTCGGGCGTGGTGTTTTGGGCTTCATCCAGAATCACAAATGCATTGTTGAGTGTGCGGCCCCGCATAAATGCCAAAGGGGCGATTTCAATCGCTTGGCGCTCAAACGCTTTTTGCACACGGTCAAACCCCATCAGGTCGTAGAGTGCGTCATACAAAGGTCGCAAATAGGGGTCTATTTTTTGGCCAAGGTCGCCAGGCAAGAAGCCGAGTTTTTCCCCCGCTTCTACTGCGGGACGCGTGAGGATGATGCGCTGCACCGCACTGCGCTCCAAGGCATCTACTGCGCACGCTACTGCCAAATATGTTTTGCCGGTACCAGCGGGGCCAATGCCAAAGGTAATGTCATGGGCTGGAATATTGGCTAAATACGTTTCTTGGTTGGGCGTGCGTGCACGCAAATCGCTGCGTCGTGTTTGCAGCAACACGCCCCCATTGGCATCCATCGACGCGTCACTCGCGAGCATGAGTTGAACCATCTCTTGTGAAATTGGACGGGCTGCGCGTTCATACAGCGCTTGCAAGACTTCCATAGCGCGGGTGGCCTTGGCTTTGTGCCCGTCGATCTTGAATTGTTCGTGTCTGTGCGCGATCTTGACGTCTAGCGACAGCTCAATGGTGCGCAAATGCTCGTCGGTAGGGCCGCACAGATGCGACAAACGTGTGTTGTTGGGAGGGGAGAAAGTGTGGCGAAGAATCAAGTCGATAATCTCAAAAAAGGTTCCCCAATGATAGGCAA
>JBAXNJ010000372.1:0-2229 GCA_037133815.1 Betaproteobacteria bacterium | reverse complement strand
TCGTCCATGCTGCCCTCGGGGTGTTGTTGCATCACAGCCAGAATTTTGGCCTCACGTTTGAGTCGATGCGCTTGGAGATGCGCGATACAAGCACGCGCATCATGCGCCTCACCCCACACGTTTCCTAAAACATAACCGTGCGCTGGCAAGATAAATTGAATGTGGTGTTGCTCGCACGCGTTCAACAATTTATCGAGAGACTCTAAATAGTCCGTCATATGCCCATCTGGTGGGTCGACTACCGTGGTGCTGCCATTCAAGACATGGTCGCCACTAAATAGCAAACCATCTTCTTCCAACACCAAACACAAGTGGTTTGCTGCATGACCTGGTGTGTGCACCACACACAAAGTATGTTGATGGGTGGCGCATTGCAAGGTGAGACGTTCGCCATCCGCCAACTCACGCTCAGGTGTGAACTCGCTATTCACACGCGCAGTGGGTGCAGAAGATAAACCCAAGATAGGAGGCCGCGTGCCGTGCGCTACACACAAAGCCTGCAAAGGTGCAGCACCAGGTGAATGGTCTGGGTGCGAGTGTGTGCACACAATCACGCGGATATCACCGCCCGCAGCGCGCCACAAGCGGTCAATATGTTCGGCATCTGCAGGGCCTGGGTCAATCACTAGATAGCCAGTGTCTGGGTCACCGACCAAATAACTATTGGTGCCAGGGCCGGTCATCACACCCGGGTTGGGGGCGGTAAGGCGTTGTACGTTTTTGAGTAACAAGACGCTCTCATTGGTGCGCCAGTCTAAGTAATGGAGCTGTTGTCCTTCTGGACACGTCAAGGTCAACTCGCCAAACGGCGCGTCTTTTGGTGCGTATTGCACTAATTGCCCATTCAACCAACCGGAGCGCGTTCGGAGTGGTTGCTCGGATGGGTTTGCTGACGATGCGCCACTATGCGCAGTGTGTAAAAGTTGGGAAGATCTAACCATGGGCGCATTATCAATGCCCCTAGATCGGTAATAACCCGATGCGTAAAAGCCGTAGCGAAAACCCTAGTAGGGTGTAGAACAATTCGCAACAAGCTATTTTTATTTTTCTAGGGAGTTTTCGTATGCGCGCTTGGACAAAAAAATTAGGCCTCACTGCACTTTTCATGTGTGCTGTCAGTGCGCCTATGTTGGCTTGGGCACAAGCATGGCCCTCTCGCCAAGCAATTCGTTTGGTAGCCGTGTTCCCGCCCGGTGGGTCTGTAGACCAAGTAGCACGCATAGTTGCGCAGCCTTTGTCGCAGCAATTGGGCCAAACCGTGATCGTTGAAAACCGCGGTGGCGCATCCGGCACGATTGGTACAGCGGCTGTGGTGCAAGCACCCGCTGATGGCTACACCTTCGCGGTGGTGTTCGACACATTTGGCGTCAACCCAAGTCTTACCCCCAGCATGCCGTTTGACAGCAAAAAAGACCTGACCCCTATGGTCGTGGTCGGCACATCCCCCATGGTCTTGGCAACGCATTCGGGCTCTGAATACAAAACATTTGCAGAAGTCGTCGCTGCTACCAAAGCCAAGAAAAATGTGAGTTTTGGCACGATTGGTAATGGAAGCCTTGGCCACTTAGCCATGGCCTTGTTAGGCAAAGACGCCCATGTCGATTGGACACACATTCCTTATAAAGGCGGCGGTCCCTTGATGAGCGATGCCGTCGCAGGGCATGTGCCTTTGTCTATTGCTTCCATATTTGTGACCAAGCCCCACATCGATAGTGGCCGCATGCGTCCATTAGCAGTCACCACTACCAAGCGCTCACCAGACTTACCCAATGTGCCAACGATTGCAGAAAACGGTTATCCAGGCTTTGAAGCGCCCGCATGGTGGGCTGTTTTAGCATCGTCCAAAACGCCACCGGAGATCATCAAACGCATGAACGAAGAACTCAACAAAGTTCTGAAGAATCCAGAAATCGCAAAGAAACTAGACGCGCAAGGCATTGACATCATGGGGGGCTCTCCAGAACAAGCCCGCTCTTTTATTGAAAAGCAAATGGTGATTTGGGCCAAGGTTGTCAAAGACAACGACATCAAGGCTGATTAATGCCTTTCTTCGCCTTCAGGCGTAATTTGAAGCGCCGTTAAAAAGCGCGCCACCATGTTGTAAGTGGCAATCGCGGTTGTTAACTCCACCACGCCCGTGGTGTCAAAGTGTTGGCTGATTTGCTTGAACAAAGCATCCTCTACCTTCACTTTGACCGTGATTTGCGCTGCGTATTGCACTACCAGGCG
>JBAXNJ010000371.1:0-2242 GCA_037133815.1 Betaproteobacteria bacterium | reverse complement strand
ATGGACATGGCTTTGTTCAACGTGACGATGGTTTGCCAGATATTTACTTACCACCGAATGAGATGCGTGCTGTTTTACACCGCGATCGTGTCAAGGCGCGTGTGGTGCGGTTTGATCGTAAAGGGCGTTCTGAAGGTCGTGTGGTGGAGATTTTGCAGCGCTCTACGCAACCCATCATCGGAAGACTTTTACAAGAAAGCGGTGTCTGGTTAGTTGCTCCCGAAGACAAACGTTATGGCCAAGATGTTTTGATTCCTAAAAGTGCCACTGCGCGTGCAAAAGTGGGGCAAGTAGTAGTGGTCGAATTGACAGAGCCACCTAGTTTGTATGGACAACCAGTCGGTCGGATCAAAGAAGTATTGGGTGAGGTGGATGACCCAGGCATGGAGATTGAAATTGCAGTGCGTAAGTATGGCGTGCCGCATGAGTTTTCTGAAGCCTGTTTAGCACTCGCCCGAGGCCTGCCTGACAAAGTTAGACCCCAAGATAAAAAGAACCGTGTCGACTTAACGGATATACCGTTGGTCACGATTGATGGAGAAGACGCGCGCGATTTTGACGACGCGGTGTATTGCGAACCTGTCAAGGTTGGTCGTTCTAAAGGCTGGCGTTTATTGGTTGCCATTGCGGATGTGAGCCATTATGTAGAGACTGGCAGCGCGATAGATATCGATGCATACGACCGTGCCACCAGTGTTTATTTCCCGCGGCGTGTGATTCCGATGCTGCCTGAGAAACTATCCAACGGCCTGTGTTCGCTCAACCCGGATGTTGAGCGCTTGTGCATGGTTTGCGATATGTTGATCACCACATCGGGTGAGGTGCATGCTTACCAGTTTTATCCTGCTGTAATGTTTAGCCATGCTCGGTTTACCTATACCGAGGTAGCTGCCATTTTGGCGAATACGCGCGGCCCAGAGGCTGACCGCAGAAAAGACCGGGTGAATGATTTAATCCATTTACATGATGTCTACGGCGCTTTATTGCAAGCCCGCAAAGCCAGAGGTGCCATCGACTTTGAAACGACCGAGACACAAATTGTGTGTGACGACAGTGGCCGAATTGAAAAAATCGTGCCGCGTGTTCGCAATGACGCACACAAGTTGATCGAAGAAGCCATGCTTGCCGCCAACGTGTGTAGCGCCGACTTTATTTTGCAGAGCAAGAACTCCGGTTTGTTCCGTGTGCACGAAGGTCCAACGCCTGAGAAAAAAGACACCTTACGCAATTACCTCAAGGCCACTGGTATCGGAATGAATATTTCCGACAACCCCAAGCCCGCAGAGTTTCAAGCCATTGCAGAGGCGACTAAAGAGCGTCCTGACGCATTACAAATCCACTCGATGTTGTTGCGATCCATGCAACAAGCGATTTATACGCCGATTAACAGCGGTCATTTTGGTTTGGCTTTTGAGGCTTACACGCACTTCACCAGCCCGATCCGCCGGTACCCAGATTTATTGGTGCATCGGGTTATCAAAGCCATCTTAGAAAAACGCCGTTACCAGTTGCCCGCCTTGCCAACGCCCGGAGAGGCGCATGCAAAACTGGCGCGCCGTTTGGCCTCCAAAGTGCGCCAACCAGAAACATCGCCCGTTATCAAAGTAAAAACTTCTGCTGACCAGCAAGCTTGGGAAGCCGCTGGTTTGCATTGCAGCGCCAATGAACGCCGTGCAGACGAGGCTAGCCGAGATGTGGAAGCTTGGTTGAAATGCAAGTACATGCGGGAGCATTTGGGAGAAGAGTACAGCGGCGTGGTGTCATCCGCGACAGGCTTTGGGTTGTTCGTGACCTTAGATGCGATGTACGTCGAGGGGTTGGTGCACATCACCGAGCTCGGAGGCGAATACTTCCGATTCGATGAAGCCAAGCAAGAGTTGCGTGGTGAACGTTCTGGTATTCGTTATGCGATTGGTTCGCGCGTTCGGGTGCAAGTCAGTCGCGTCGATTTGGATGGCCGCAAAATTGACTTCAGATTAATGCGTGATGACGAAGAATTAACAGCACGTTTTGGTAAAGATAAAAATGAGGCTGGTGCGGCCAAGTTCAAATCTTCGGCCAAAAAACCGTTTCTCAGAGAAGCTGAGAAATCCTCACAATCACGCGATGTCTCTAAGACCAGTGGCAAGGCGAGCATGAAAAAGAGCGCAGGCGCCAAGAGCAGAAAGCCTAGAAAGTAATCACTTCACCCGTTGGTAGTCAAAGCCCTGCATATCTATTTCAGCGCGGTGTTGCGACACCA
>JBAXNJ010000370.1:0-2251 GCA_037133815.1 Betaproteobacteria bacterium | reverse complement strand
CACTAAAAAATTAACGCGCAATCTGCACAAAGATTTCATTGGGTTTGACCATGCCAATCTCTGCTCTGGCACGTTCTTCCACCATCTCTAAACCGTCTTTGAGATCGTGTAACTCTGCACCTAAGCGCTCATTCGCTAGTTGGGCGGCTTGGTTATGTTGCTTTTGCTCTTTGAGTTGTTGGCGCAGGCGCATCACATCGGGCAAACTTCCACGACCAAACCACAACTGGGCTTGCAGCACAACAAGGAGTGCAATCAAGATCATGTGGATGGGACGCAGTATGGAGAGCATGTAAACGGTGAAAGTCGATGGGCTTGAAGTTTAAAGCGAATAAGCCATTGCGTTTTTTATCCTTTGAGATTGTAAAAAGCCGAACGGCCTGGATACACCGCCACATCGCCTAAGTCTTCCTCAATACGCAAGAGTTGGTTGTATTTCGCCAAGCGGTCAGAACGGCTCATCGAGCCTGTTTTGATTTGACCAGCGTTCAGACCCACAGCAATGTCTGCGATAGTGGAGTCTTCGGTCTCTCCAGAGCGGTGGCTGATGACGGCGGTATAGCCCGCGCGTTTGGCCATCTCAATAGCGGCGAAGGTTTCGGTCAAGGTGCCAATTTGGTTGATCTTGATGAGGATGGAATTCGCGATACCTTTGTCGATACCTTCTTGGAAAATTTTGGTGTTCGTCACGAATAAATCGTCACCCACAATTTGCACTTTTTTCGCCAAGCGGTCGGTCAGAATTTTCCAGCCGTCCCAATCGTCTTCGGCCATCGCATCTTCAATGCTGATGATGGGGTATTTGTCGCACCAAGTGGCCAACATGTCGGTCCATTGTTGGGCGGTTAGTTGCAAGCCTTCGCCTTCCAAATGGTATTTGCCATCTTTATAAAACTCACTGGCAGCGCAATCTAAGCCAATCGCGATTTGCTCGCCTGCTGTGTAGCCTGCTGCAGCAATAGCGTCCAAGATCATTTGGATGGCAGCTTCATGGTTGGTGACATTAGGGGCAAAGCCGCCTTCGTCGCCGACCGCAATGCTCATGCCTTTGTCGTGGATGATTTTCTTCAAAGCATGGAACACTTCAGCGCCATAACGCACGGCTTCTCTGAAGCTCGGAGCGCCGACGGGGATGATCATGAACTCTTGCAAGTCCAAGTTATTGTTGGCATGCGCACCACCGTTGATTACATTCATCATTGGAACGGGCAGTTGGTTCGCGTGCATGCCACCAAAGTAACGATAGAGAGGCAAGCCAGATTCTTCGGCAGCAGCACGGGCTACCGCCATGGACACTGCCAGAATGGCGTTGGCACCTAAGCGACTTTTGTTGTCTGTGCCATCTAAGTCGATCAAGGTTTTGTCGAGAAAGGCTTGTTCAGAAGCATCTAAACCTAAAACGGCTTCTGAGATTTCGGTATTGATGTGCTCCACAGCTTTTAAAACACCTTTGCCGAGGTAACGGTTTTTGTCTCCATCGCGCAATTCAATTGCTTCGCGGCTACCCGTCGATGCACCAGAAGGCACGGCAGCACGCCCCATCGTTCCAGACTCTAGTAACACGTCACATTCCACGGTGGGGTTGCCACGGCTGTCCAAAATTTCTCTTGCGACGATGTCTACGATTGCACTCATTGTTTATCTCTCAGAACTAAAGTTAAAAATTAAATACCAAAATTGTTTTCAAGGAAGGCGTGTTTTTTGGTCACGCGGTCAATATCTTGCAGGGTTTCGAGCAGTGCGCGCATGTGTTTCAAGGGCACCGCATTGGGCCCATCGCTCATCGCCACAGCAGGGTTGGGGTGCGTTTCCATAAAAAGCCCCGCCACACCAACAGCCACAGCAGCGCGTGCTAATACTGGCACCATTTCGCGTTGACCACCAGAGCTTGTGCCTTGGCCGCCGGGCAATTGCACCGAATGGGTCGCGTCAAACACCACCGGCGCATTTGTTTCGCGCATGATGCTGAGGCTTCGCATATCCGAGACGAGGTTGTTGTAACCAAAACTCGCACCACGTTCACAGGCCATGAAGTTGTTGTCGTTCAGGCCAGCCTCACGGGCAGCGGCGCGCGCTTTGTCGATGACGTTTTTCATGTCATGCGGCGCCAAGAACTGGCCTTTTTTGATGTTGACGGGTTTGCCTGAGCGCGCGACCGCATGGATGAAATCTGTCTGGCGGCATAAAAATGCAGGGGTTTGTAAAACGTCGACTACTTGTGCGACATGCGCAATCTCTGATTCGCTGTGCA
>JBAXNJ010000369.1:0-2253 GCA_037133815.1 Betaproteobacteria bacterium | reverse complement strand
TGACCGAGCAGCAAATCAAGGACAACCTGTTGTTCACCACTGACAAAGTCGGTGACACCATGAAGTCCAACATCGACCCCAAGCTTGCCAAAGAGTGGTTCGGTGCAACACCGCCTGACTTGACCGTGATAGCACGTTCACGCGCAGGCTCTGGCGGTTCGGGTGCGGACTATCTCTACACCTATTTGCGTACCTTCTACCGTGACGAGGCAAAAGCTACAGGTTGGAACAATTTGGCTTTCCCCAATGTGGGCATGCCGCACGTATTGTGGGAAATGCAAGGCGTTCGCAAACCCGTTTACGAAGAGCACGAAGGCCATGGCGGTCATGCCACCAAAGTCTTCAAAAGCTGGGAACAAGTCACGCCGGGCTCGGTGAGCCCCTTGGAATACGACCAGTCCATTGGTGATTTGGTGGGCTATCTGCAATGGATGGGTGATCCATCCCAAAACACCCGCGTGCGTTTAGGCGTCTGGGTTTTACTGTTCCTCGGTTGTTTTATGGTGATTGCTTGGCGCTTGAATGCGTCGTTCTGGAAAGACATCAAGTAATCACTGTTCATTCGATGGCAGACCTTCGGTTTGTCATCACCTCACGGAGTGACAAACCTGTTTGTCACTCTTTTTGATTTTTAGGAGACACCCATCATGATGGTGCTTTATTCGGGAACTACGTGTCCTTACTCTCATCGCTGCCGCTTCGTCTTGTTTGAAAAAGGCATGGACTTTGAAATCCGCGACGTCGACCTCTACAACAAGCCAGAAGACATCAATGTGATGAATCCTTATGGCCAAGTTCCGATCTTGGTCGAGCGCGATCTGATCTTGTACGAATCCAACATCATCAACGAGTACATCGACGAGCGTTTTCCGCATCCGCAACTCATGCCCGGTGACCCTGTTGACCGTGCCCGAGTGCGTTTGTTCTTGCTCAACTTTGAAAAAGAGTTGTTCACCAACGTCACTATTTTGGAATCTCGCACTGCCAAAGCCAATGAAAAGGTGTTGGAGAAAGCGCGCGCCCATATCCGTGACCGCTTGACGCAACTGGCCCCCGTGTTCTTGAAAAACAAGTACATGCTTGGCGACAACTTCTCTATGCTTGACGTGGCGATTGCGCCTTTGCTGTGGCGCTTAGACCACTACGGCATCGACCTCTCGAAAAACGCAGCGCCGCTGTTGAAATACGCCGAGCGTATTTTCTCGCGTCCAGCCTACATCGAAGCATTGACACCTTCCGAGAAGGTAATGCGCAAGTAATTGTTATGTTGAACGCCCCTGACGCATCGTCCACCCGTCCTTACCTGTTGCGTGCACTGCATGAGTGGTGCACGGATAACGGTTACACGCCCTACATCGCGGTGCAGGTAGACGAGATGGTGCAAGTGCCTCAGGAGTATGTCAAGAACGGTGAGATCGTGCTCAACGTGAGTTACGACGCCACCAGCAGCATGTCTCTGGGTAACGACGTCATTGAATTCAAAGCACGCTTTGCTGGCACGCCTCGTGAAATCATCGTGCCCGTCGATCGTGTCTTGGCGATTTACGCCAGAGAAAACGGACAAGGTATGGCGTTTCCTATGCACTCCAAAAACGGCTCGGAGACTGGCGTGACAACTGTTGTGCCAGCGCCCGAGTCGCGTGCACCATTGGCGGCGGTGACTACTTCAAAAACCGCAAGCGAGCCATCTGATGGCGATGCAAACCCACCCACACCACCCAATGGACGTCCAACTTTGAAGCGCGTGAAATAAAGTTCAAAGAGCACAGTAAAATATTTGATATCGCCGCTTTAGCTCAGTTGGTAGAGCACCCGCCTTGTAAGCGGTAGGTCGTCAGTTCGATTCCGACAAGCGGCACCACATGAAAGCCAGTTCTTTCACAAGAAGAACTGGCTTTTTTGTTTGCTATGCGTTAATAACTTTCACCGTAATCGTCTGCACATTCCACCCCTTAGTCCTCAGGTGCGCGCAAAGCGACGGTAAAAGCTGGCGCAGTTTTGATGCCACAGCGCTATTGGGAACCAAGATGCACCAAGAATCACCTTCGATACCACCAGATTGAACAAGACTTCGCATAGAAATGGGTAAAAGCGGAAGAATGGCTTTCAAGCGGTTTTGCCCATCGCGGGCAAGCGCTTGGAGTTGAGAGAGCGACGTGGCACCGTCAAGAATTTGCGTGACCGACTGCGCCTTGCCACGTATGACAAAGTTGGACTTCGGCACGGCGTTGTAGCCCAAATCACGCAAGGCTG
>JBAXNJ010000368.1:0-2258 GCA_037133815.1 Betaproteobacteria bacterium | reverse complement strand
AATTGGTGCAACAAATAACCATGTGCGCCGTGTAACTCGATAGCCTCAATGTCCATGGCATCGGCGCTTTGCGCAGCTTTGACAAAAGCTTGCTCTATATCTATCAAACCTTGTGCCGTGATTTCGTCAGGCGGCGTTTCTTGCTCCAAATGCGGTATGGCAGAAGGGGCCTCTGCTTGCCAGCCACCATGTGAAGTGTCAAGCAATTGGCCGCCATGCCAAGGCGCTGCACTAGAGCCTTTGCGTCCAGCATGTGCGAGCTGTATGCAAATGGGTACTTTGGGTGCTAGGTGACGCGCTCGGCTCAGTTTGTCGTTGAGTGCTGCTGCTGTTGCGTCATCCCACAAACCTAAACAGGTGGGCGTGATACGGCCTTTAGGTGATACAGCCGTAGCTTCAATAAAGAACATAGCAGCACCACTATTGAGTAAATTACCCCAATGCATCAAATGCCAGTCAGTGGCTTGGCCTTCATTCGCTGAGTATTGGCACATGGGTGCAACGACTACGCGGTTGTGAAGAGTGAGAGGCCCGCGCGGTGATTGCAGGGTGAATTCAGAAAACAAATGGCTCACAAAATACTCCAAAAAAACTTAACTTTTATTCTCAAGATCGTCTAGCTTGTGGTTGAGGTCGTCAACAGTGTGTTTGATACCGGCCAAGCGGCCGTGAAACGCTTCCATCTGCGCTTTATGTGCCAGCGCAATTTTTTGGGCTTCTGCGGAAGAAATTGCACTAGACGTTACAACTTTTTGAGGTTTGGCTAATGGCTTAGCCTGAGCCACTGCAGTTTTTGTTGCAACTGATTGCAGCGGGGTAGGGGAGGCTCTGTTTGCAATGGGGGTGCTTTTTGGCGTTGCAGTTTCGCCTAAAGGGCGTGCGTCACTTGGTAGCGTTTCAAAATGGTCAGCGATTGGCTTGTGCTCAATCGGTTGAAGGTTGTCGCTGATGGAGGGTTTTGTTGGAACTGCTTGAACATTGCCTTCCACCGATGTTTTTGCAACCGTTGCGCCACGGTCTTGAAAGCTATCTTTGTCTAGTGCTTGATGCGTTTCGTGGTGTGTATCTATGGGGATGGAAGCCAAGTTGTCGCTAATGGAGGCGCTTTGGACGGCTTGTTTGTTGTTAGCTGGCGTATCAATAGAAATATTTACGGTGTTCGTTTTGACTTGTTCTTTTTCGACACGCGCATCACGCTGTTCTACATTTTCTTTGGCGATACCCGCATCATTTTTAGTGACTTGTTCTTTAGCAATACCCGCATCATTTGTTCGGATGGGTTCCTTTGCAATTCCCTGAGGTTTTTGCGGAGCGACTTGTGGGCTACTTATAGACTGAATGTTGTTTTCAATGCTATTGTTCGTGACGCTTTGAAGGTTGTCATTTATAGATTCAGTTTGAATGCCTTGTATGTTGGTTTCAACATTCGATGATGGAATACTTTGCGTATTGCTATCAATTGCATTGGAAGCCGGCAGAGCTTGATTATTTTCTTGAAACTTTTCAGTGGGAATGCCTTGGAGGTTCTCTTTCAACGTATCAACAGAGACATTATGCAGATTGGCTTTAGCTGCAGTAGTCTGAACACTTTGCTTGTTGGCAGTAATTTCTGAGTCGCGAGGTGCTGCTTGCTTATCGTTAGCAACCGATTCTTGTTTGACTGTTTGTAAATTCTCGACTGCAGCTGTATTTGCAGGGGCTTTTTGGGTATTTAAGTCCTGAGTGGGTTTGGTTTGGTATTTGTCTAAACGTAAATTTTGTTCTTCAGCTAAGTTATGGGACAAGGGGTCAAACTCCCCTTCTTTGCCTTCAAATGTGCGTACCTTGCTTAGGGTCTTTTCTTCGTCAGACGTAACAAAATTATGTGGAGTTTTGGCGTCGCCTGTGCTCTCGGATACGGATACTGAGTGGTGCTTACCACTGCTTACGACTTCTGAAAATTCATCGTCATTCATAAGACAACCACAGATCTTTGAAACAAAGGTTTGATGAGAACAAACCTTCAACGGCAGTCATGAACCGCTGGTGCCCGGGGCCGGAATCGAACCGGCACGCCTCGCGGCGGGGGATTTTGAGTCCCCTGCGTCTACCAATTTCACCACCCGGGCGCGGAGGAGAGACAAATATTATGACATAGAGCTGTCATGTGGTTTGAGGGTGTGAGCGGGGGATTTGAGTCGGCTTTGGTGATTGTGCAATCGAGCTGACTGACTGACTTGACACTAAAGAATAAGCACTTAATAATGCACACTAATAAG
>JBAXNJ010000367.1:0-2261 GCA_037133815.1 Betaproteobacteria bacterium | reverse complement strand
AAAGATAACTTTAGCGAATACTTGGTGCAAGGGTTCCCCATTCCTTTTTATAAACAGTTGCGTATGGGCTTGCCAGCCAAAAAGGTCTTAACTCGTCTTTGGACGGAAGCGAGGCCGGATGTAGTGCATATCGCCACTGAAGGCCCCTTAGGATGGTCCGCATTGAAGGCGGCGCAAAGCCTCAACATCCCAGTGAGTACCGACTTTAGAACCAATTTCCATACCTATAGCGAACATTACGGCGTAGGTTGGTTGGGTGGAATCATCATGGGTTATTTGCGCAGATTTCACAATGCCGCAAACAGCACCATGGTGCCCACCAGTCAACTGCGCAAAGAGTTGCTAAGCGCAGGCTTCGAGAGATTACATGTGGTTCAGCGCGGGGTAGACACACATGTGTTCTCACCTAAGAAGCGTTCTAATGCCTTGCGAGCCGCATGGGGTGCTACAAAAGCCACCACCGTAGCGATATGTGTTTCACGCTTAGCTGCAGAGAAGAATCTCCACTTGGTCATACGCGCGTTCCATGCGCTTAAGCTCAAACAACCTGACTCTAAATTAGTATTTGTTGGCGATGGTCCTTTGCTGGAGCAGCTTAAATTGGATGCGCCTGATGTCATATTTGCCGGATTTAGAACGGACGAAGATCTAGCTACACACTACGCTAGCGCCGATATGTTTATGTTTGCCAGTTTGACTGAAACTTTTGGCAATGTAACGATTGAGGCCATGGCCAGTGGTTTACCGATTGTTGCTTTCAACCATGCTGCAGCTGGCGAAATTATTGAGTCTGGCGTGAATGGAATCTTGGCAAATTCAAACGACGAAGCAGGTTTTATGGATGCCTCTATCCAACTTGGCCAAGATTCAAATATGCGCTCAATCTGTGCGCTTGGTGCCAGAGAGAAAGCGCTTCAATTCAGTTGGGAATCCATTGTGAAAAAGACGGAAGACGTTTTGTATGGCGTTTGCGCCACCGAGAAATCAGCGCACTAGCTAGCTTTTTTTATAGGTTTTTTTAAGCGTAATCTCTCAATGTGTTTCAAAGACAAATAGGTGAGAGCGCCCACCAAGGCGGACCCTAGAAGAAATAAACCGTAGGCAATAGGCCAAGGCGTGCCTTCGGTCATCATTGAAAACTCGGACATGCCACCAATTCCAGCCAATATGTTGATGGGCATAAAGACAACACTAAATACCGTCAGTTGGTTCACGCGCTTGTTCTGGTTGATATTGATGAAACCAATCGTGGCGTCCATCAAGAAGTTGATCTTGTCGAATAAAAAAGCGGTGTGGCTGTTGAGAGACTCAATATTGTGCAAAATTTGCTTGGAATCAGAAATCTGATCGGTAGTTAAAAGACGGCCGCGCATCAAAAAACTCAGTGCGCGTTGCGTGTCCAAAATATTGCTACGAATGCGTCCGTTTTGGTCTTCTTCCTCAGCAATATCCGCAAGAATGCCGGCGGCCTCTTGGTCGGTAATTGCTTCGCTTAATACGTGGCGTCCAACAACACCAAGCTTGACATAAATATTTTCTAGCGTGTCTGCTGATACCTCAACGTCGGCACCATACAAATCTAAAAGCAAATCAATGGAGTCTGATACATACCCAGGTTGAGCAAGGGCGCGACGTCTTTGTAATCTAAAAACTGGTAGCTCTTCATTACGGATTGAAAACAACATACCCTTGTGCAAGATAAAAGCAACCGGTACGCTTTTAGAGTTGCCATCTTGATCGTGTAAGAAATTTGAATGCAGATGGATATCGTCGTTTTCTTCAACTTGAAAACGTGCACTGACCTCAAGATTGGTCGCTTCTAGTGGATCAGGCAACTCGACTCCAAAATGCGAGCCAACGAACAAGCGCTCAGCTTTTGTTGGATTGATCAAGTCAATCCATACAGGTTTAGCGCCTTCCAAATCGTTTCTGCCCAGGATGGGAATATTTCGAAGACGACCTTCTTGCAACTCGTAAACATTGATTTTGCTATTTTGAAAATCAGGTTGACGGTCACCGGCTAACTCAAAGCGCCTTTTGTCGCTCAACTCCCAAAGCAGATCATTTTCTCTTTCCTTTGGAATTTTCATCCAAAGTTTTAAAGCATCTGCCAGAGGTAACGCATCAAGGTGCCCACCAAGTTCGGTTGTGCTTTGCGTTGCAATGTAATTTTGAAGTTCTACGCTGTGTTGTTTTTGAACCAGTGATTCAATCACTTCATGCTTTTGCATATTTTGATTTTGAACCATGCTTCCAATCAA
>JBAXNJ010000366.1:0-2266 GCA_037133815.1 Betaproteobacteria bacterium | reverse complement strand
CACCCACCTCAACACGCCGCAAATACTTAACCCAACTAACACCCTGAACACCAGGTACGACCAAGCGCAAGGGGTAGCCGTTCTCAGGCCTGAGCATTTCGCCATTTTGTCCATAAGCAACTAGCACCTCACCAGAAGTAATAAGGCTCATCGGAATGGTGCGCGTCATAGAGGAGCCGTCACCCCCTTCTGCCAAAACGAATTTTCCTTTTTTAAGATCAGCCCCCGCCAATTCCAGCAATGTGATCAGTGGCACGCCTGTGAACTCACTGCAAGACACCATGCCATGCGTGTATTGAACTGTTGGCACGGCTACATTGCCCCACTCCACTGCCGTGTTGGCCCCACATTCAATAAAGTGGAAACGCGAAACAGCAGGCAAACGCATGATCTCGTCCATAGTCAACACGGTGGGCGTTTTCACTAGCCCGTTGATCATGAAGCGATGTTTAGAAGGGTCGATGTCCCACCAGCCTTGGTGATGCCGCTCGAAATGCAAGCCGCTCGGGGTCACAGTACCAAACAAGGACTGCAGGGGCGCGAAAGAAACAGAGGCCTGCGTTGTTTGCGTCAGCCCAGGACTTTGTCGGCGCTGCACATTGACTTCGTACTGCGAGGGCTTGCCGTATCCGCCTTCTGCGGCAACACCTTGGCCTAAGCCTTTTGCATGTTCTGGCAAATTCAAAATATTGGGGTCACCACCTTCGCTTGGCACTGGATTACTTTGTGCCATGGCAAGCGGAACCGCAGCACCAGTCGCAGCAGCAGCAAAGGCTTGTCGAATGAAGTTACGGCGGCCACTTTTGCTCTCAGCAATGACTGCGCGAATTCCTTCGCGGTCTAAGAAATTTTCTGGAGCCTTTTGAATTCGTCCCGAGAGCGCCCTATCTGAAGCATGCACAGACAGTCCTTCCATTGCACATTTATATATCAACAATCACTAATATAACCAATCTCGAATGTAGTGAAATACGGGTTTACCAGTGTGGCCGATTCCAAATTATCGGAATTTGTAATGTTTTAGATTTAAAACAGCCGCTACTGCGTTGGTGTCTTCTGGGAAAAAGCCTAAATTGAGTTCGGTATTGCAATACTCGACCATTCCACGGAGTAAACCCGCAGTGTTGATACGGCCAGCAGGTTTATACATGCTATTTCCATCACCTCCAACGCGGCGAATATGGCACTCATTGCATTTGTTTTCAGTAATTAACTTTTCGCCTAAGGGTAAATCTGCGCCCTTGAACAAAGGATGCTGCTCGGCCTGCACCAAGCCTATCCACATCAGGGCAATAGCAAGTAAAAATGTCTTCATAGATGGCATCCTAACTAATTTGCACAGAGGTTAATGTTTGAAGCCCCACGCTTATTTAACCTTGTTTATGCGCTGCAACGGCTTGACGTGCAACAAGCAGTTGTTCATCCAAATAGGCCCCGTAAAAGTCAGGCAAATACGCACCCTTTAATCGCGCGGCCACCTCACGGCCTTGGTTGCCGAAAAACAAAACTGTGGGTGCGAGCTTGATCCCGTATTTGCGAACCCAAGCATCCTGCGTGCTGGAAGTCCCATCGAAATCAACAATGGCCCGACTATTACGCATATCGATCTGAACGATTTGTAAGCCCACGTCGCGCAGGGGATGCAAATAGTTTTCGCGCACCACCTTGCAAAAGGAACAACCATGCAAGCTCACCATAACGACTAATGGTTGCTTGGATTGCAAAGCGGTAGCCAACGCATTTGGCAATGAATCCGTCACTGGCAATATGGCTGGTGCCGCCCACGCGCCATCGGCAATACACAACATAGACATTCCCGCTATGAGCTTTTGCACTAAAGCACGACGTTGCATCAACGGCTTCATTTAGATTCATGCTCCATCAGCAAATAGGTGTTGTAAGCGTTCATACGATTTGCAGATTTAAAAAGTGGCATTTTCTCAAACTTGGACCAGTCTGTTTTGGCATAAGCACTTTCAAAGGGCTCCATCTCATTGGCGGCACGCCCCATGGTTTCTCTTAAGTACATGAGATAGTCACGCGTCAGGGTCATATCGGCTTTGGGGTCATTGGAGACAGGACCATGACCAGGTATCACCCATTGGGTATCAAAGGTGAGTAAATTTTGTAATGCTTCTATCCAGTGCTTGCTGTCTGCCTGCCCCACAAAAGGAATACGGTTTCGAAAAACCAAGTCGCCCGCAAATAATATTTTTTTCTGCGGTAGATACACCACCAAATCTTCTGCAGTGTGCGAAGGCCCTAC
>JBAXNJ010000365.1:0-2268 GCA_037133815.1 Betaproteobacteria bacterium | reverse complement strand
GCTTTACCAAAATGCAAGGTGCAGGCAATGACTTCGTGGTGTTAGACGAAACCCGCGAACGATTCAACCTAGGCCCTGCACATTACCGCTATTTGGCAGACCGGCACTTTGGTGTCGGTGCCGATCAAATTTTGACAGTGCGTCCTGCGCCACAAGCCGATGTCGATTTTGAATATGTCATCCATAACGCCGATGGCGGTGAGGTAGAGCAATGCGGTAACGGATCGCGTTGTTTTGTGCGTTTTGTACAAGAGCAGGGCTTGACTAACAAAACTTCTATTCGCGTCAAAGTGCATGGCGGTGTCATTGAGTTGCATTCGCTTGCCGATGGACAGGTGAAGGTGGATATGGGTGCGCCAGTTTTTGATTTAACGCGCGTGCCCTTTGACCCCAGTCACGCCGTGAAAGTGCAGCCTGACTCCAATCAAAGCAACTTATCGGTACAAAAAGAATCAAGTGACGCGCAGCCCGTAACAGATAATCATTGGTTGCTGCAACTTGCCGATGGCAACACTGTCTCAGTGGGCGTTGTGTCCATGGGCAATCCCCACGCGGTTCAGTGGGTGCAAGATATAGCTACGGCTACGGTACTAACCCAAGGCCCTCTTATTGAAAACCATGCCGCGTTTCCCAAACGCGTCAACGCTGGCTTTATGCAAATCGTGAACCGCAGTGAAATTCGTTTGCGTGTGTTCGAGCGTGGCGTAGGCGAAACGCTCTCTTGCGGGACCGGTGCGTGCGCTGCCGTTGTCGCTGGCATACAGTCAGACTTGCTTGACGCCAATGTTTTGGTGCACACCCAAGGCGGCATCCTCACGATTGCTTGGCAAGGCGGCGATACCCCTGTGTGGATGACCGGCCCCGCCACCACTGTTTTTCAAGGCGAAATCAATTTACCTAACACTTTATGAACCCTGCTATGAACCCCATCACTGAAGAAGACATTGCCAATTTCTTAGTCAACACGCCAGATTTTTTTGAGCGTAATGCCGAGTTATTAGCTGCGGTGCGTTTAAACAGTCCTCACGGTACCCGCGCCGTGAGTTTGCAAGAGCGTCAAGCCGATATGCTGCGCGAAAAAATTCGCGCTCTTGAGATGCGCTTGATGGACATGATGCGCCACGGCACAGACAACGAAGTGTTGATCGAGCGCATGCAGCGTTGGGTCAAAACCTTGCTAATGACCGCCAATGCGTGTGACTTGCCCTACACCATCGCCGATCACATTCAGTATGACTTTATGGTGCCGCAAGTGGCGATCAAAGTATGGGGTGTTGCCGATGACTACCAAATTGAACCTTTCGCTGTGGGCGTGGGCGACGAAGTCAAAACCTTCGCCGAAACCCTGAGCACGCCTTATGTCGGTATGAACCAAAACTTTGAAGCAGTGAAGTGGTTGCTAGAACCCAGCGCCGCGCAGTCGGTTGCCATGGTGGCTTTGCGCGCCACTCGGGCAGATGACACGCCTCAGACTGCCACAAAGCAACCCGTGATTGGTTTGTTGGTAATGGCCTCGCCAGATGCACAGCGTTACCACGAAGGCATGGGTACAGCGTTTATTGAGCGTCTCGGTGATTTAGCCAGCGCCGCACTCTCGCATTTGCGATAACGCCAAATCAAACCGAATAAAACCATGGACTGGGTTGCCCGCTACCTTGACCATGTGCGTTATGAAAAACGCCTCGCAGAGCGTACCCATGCGCTCTACACCCTAGACCTACAAAAACTTAGCGATTACGCCAAAGCTGCTGGCGTAGCACTGGAAGCGGTGCAATCTACCCATATCCGTCGATGGGTCTCGCAAATGCACAGTGATGGGCGCAGTGGCCGAGGCATTGCACTCATCTTGTCTGGCTGGCGCGGGTTTTATACCTGGCTGGGCCGAGAGGGCGTGGTGCAAAGTAATCCGGTGCAAGACGTTCGCGCTCCCAAAGCACCTAAGCCATTGCCCAAAGCCTTGAGCGTGGACGACGCCATGCAATTGGCGGAGTTTTCTGCCACAGCAGACGTCACCGATCCTTGGCTGGAGTGCCGTGATGCGGCGATGGTGGAGTTGCTCTACGGTTGTGGACTGCGTGTTGGTGAATTGGTGGGGCTAGATGCACAAGCTAGTAATACCGCTAAAGGTTGGCTCGATTTAGAAGGTGCTGAGGCCCATGTATTGGGCAAGGGAAGTAAACGGCGCAGTGTGCCTATTGGTAGCAAGGCATTGCTAGCTGTGAATGCTTGGATAGCGGTTCGTGATCAAGGTTTAAAGCTGTTGCAACA
>JBAXNJ010000364.1:0-2277 GCA_037133815.1 Betaproteobacteria bacterium | reverse complement strand
TGCCTTCTTAATTTCACTTTTAAGATTATTTCTTTGGACTTAGCACATTACAGTAGAAACCCTAGTTTTTGTTTTGTGCCTATCATTTAGGTAGAACTTAACTTTCAACTATATGTGCTCATCAGATTTAGATTGCAGCGCTTAAATAAGACAAGTAACGTGCAAAAAGTCATAGGTCATGCAAGCAAGTAACCTTCGCATATTTTTCGCAATCGTATGGCTGTGTTGCGCTTTTTCATTTGCAACTGCGCAACAAGTTAGCAAACCCATACATCTCATAGTGCCCTATGCGGCCGGGGGACCGATTGACATTACAGCAAGAGTATTAGCCGAGCGCGTCAAAGACAGCTTAGGAACGGTTGTAGTTGAAAACCGTCCCGGTGCTGGCGGCAATATAGGCGCAGATTTCATAGCCAAAGCCGCACCAGATGGCTTGACGATTGGAATTGCGGCCACTGCAACGCATGCTGTCAATCCTTGGCTCTATAGCCGCATGCCTTACAACGCAGCCACTGACTTTGCACCTATTACACAAATTTTGCGCGTGCCCAATGTTTTGGTGATGAATACAGATACTGCCAGACGATTGGGTATCCAAAATTTAATCGACTTCATACGTTATGCCAAAGCCCATCCAGGCCGATTGAATTATGGTTCTGGCGGCAATGGAAGTGCTGGCCATTTATCAGGCGAATTATTTAAATCGCGTGCCGGAATATTTGCGGTTCATATCCCTTACAACGGTGGCAACCCTGCGCAATTGGCGCTGCTGTCAGGGCAAGTAGATTTCAATTTCGACAATTTAGCTACGGCTGCGCCCAATATCAAAAGCGGAAGACTCACTGCCATAGCAGTGACCACACCACAACGTAGCAGTGTGTTAGCAGATGTTCCTTCAATTGCAGAACTACTTCCAGGTTTTGCTGTTGACACATGGTGGGGACTTGTAGCGCCTGCGCAAACACCTGCGAGCGTCATACAAAAGCTCAATCTTGCTTTTGTACAAGCCCTTCAAGCACCAGAGACTAAATCACGCTTTGCAAACTGGCATTCCCCCAATTCCCTAGACACTTCTCATAGCGCAGTTTGACGTCTCTCGAACTCAAGGGGACTGAGTTGATCGAGATGCTTGTGACGTCGAACGCGATTGTAGAAACCTTCGATGTAATCAAAGATCTCTGACTTGGCCTCAGCCCGTGTGCTGTAAATCCGCTTCTTTACTCTTTCACTTTTTAAGCTACTGAAGAACGACTCGGCTACTGCGTTGTCCCAACAGTTGCCACGACGACTCATGCTCGGACTCAACCGGTTGTCCTTGCACCAACGACTGAACTCATCACTACCGAACTGAGTTCCCTGATCCGAATGGATGATGACCGAGCCATTTGGCTTTCTTCTCCATACAGCCATCGTGAGTGCATCCAGAACCAGACTCGTCTGCATCCTTGAGCCCATGCTCCAGCCCACTACCGCACGCGAATGCAAATCCAACACCACAGCCAAATATAACCAGCCTTCGAGTGTGCGGATGTACGTGATGTCCGTCACCCACGCCTGGTCAGGCTCATCGTGCTGGAATTGACGCTGTAATTGGTTCGGGGCAACCAATGCAGGTTTGCCAACTCTGTACCTAGGACGCTTGTAGCCGCGCACTGATTTGATTTGAGCCGCACGCATCAGCCGAGCTACGCGGTTCTCACCACAAACTAAGCCAGCTTCGCGCAAATCACAGAAGATGCGTGGACTTCCATAGATGCCCATACTCTGGTTATAGAACTCACGAATCTTCAAGGTCAAGGACTCGTTCTCCTTGGCCCTTGGCGATAGGGGTTCATGCAGCCATGCGTAATAACCACTGCGATGAACTTTGAGGACGCGGCACATGCTAGTGAGTCGGAATTGCGTACGGTGCTCTTGTATGAACGCGTACTTCACCCTGACTGTTTGGCAAAGTACGCGGCGGCCTTTTTTAGGATATCGCGCTCCTCGGTCGTTCGCCTGAGCTCAGCCTTGAGTTTGGCCATCTCGGCTTGCATCGCTTTGAGGTCTCCAGAAGCGACAGGCTCATCAGCCTTCTTGAACTTCTTGACCCACGTGTAGAGCACTCCTTCAGCCACCCCTAACCTTTGGGCAACATCAGGGACCGCATGCCCTTTATCTACAACTTGCTTAACTGCTTCTTCTTTAAATTCAGACGTATATTTCGTTCTCTTCATGGCTTTCTCTCCAGTTCAGTTTTGACATTATTAAATGTCTACTGAATTGGGGGAATGCCAC
>JBAXNJ010000363.1:0-2289 GCA_037133815.1 Betaproteobacteria bacterium | reverse complement strand
AACACCGCGCAGTTAATTAGGTTCTGACCCCAATTTCCCTGACCCCAATTTCCCAATTTGCCCGGCCCCAACTAAAGCCTAATAAGCTGCCAACAATGCCTGCAAATGCGCCTTGTTGTCTCCATCCGCGAAAGGGGATAGCAAACTGAGAACATGTTTCGCGCCTCGCAATAAAGAGGCTTGCGCGCTTTCTGGCTCTAGAGCATGGCGCGGATCGCGGACGTATTCGTAACTTAACCACCATGTCAACATCACCACCATGTGGGTGGCAGTGGCTTCGCGCTCTAAAACGGTTATTGCTATTACGCCCTGGTGTTCAAGACTGTCCAGTACGGTTCTAAATGCGGTGGTTTTGTGCAAAAGGCCGTCTTTTATCTGCGCCTCTAGCCGACGATTCTTGCTGAGTAAGTCGTTGAGGTCACGGTACAAAAATCGGTATTGCCAGACCAATTCAAACAAGGTGTGCATGAAAAACCATGCGTCTTCAATATCGTGTACGCCAGGTGCGGCGCTCAGCAATTCGTTCAACGCATCTTCATAACGCGTGAATAGTGCGTTGACTAATTCGTCTTTCGCCGGGAAGTGGTAGTACAAATTCCCAGGGCTAATGTTGAGCTCCGAAGAGATCAGAGTCGTCGAGACATTCGGTTCGCCAAAGCGATTAAACAGCTCAAGCGTCACCCCCAAAATTCGTTCAGCAGTTCGACGTGGCGCTTTTTTCATATGGAAAATTAATTAGGTTCTGACCCCAATTAAAGCCAGTTACTTCTTGGCCGCGGCTAGCTTGGTTTTAGCGGCGGTTTTTTTAGTCGCCGTGGCTTTAATGCCTAGCTGCGCTTCTAGGGCGGCAATACGCGCTTGCAGGTCGTGGAGGTCTTGTGCTGAGGGCATGCCCATGCGGTGGAGGGCTTTGGCTACGCGGTCTTCGAAAATATTTTCTAGCTTGTCCCACTGGCCCGTGGCGCGCTCGTTCAGGTTGTGCGCGGCCATGGTGGCTTT
The DNA here is from genome assembly GCA_037133815.1 of Betaproteobacteria bacterium. Lineage (GTDB taxonomy): Bacteria > Pseudomonadota > Gammaproteobacteria > Burkholderiales > Burkholderiaceae_C > Limnohabitans. The sequence goes on along the minus strand of JBAXNJ010000363.1, from coordinate 1,290 downwards.
TTCGGTGGCTTCGGCGAGTTTCTGGGCAGCAGTTTGTTGCACTTTGCGCTGCATGGTCATGCCATCGGTCACGAGTTTTTCAAATGCTTTGGTGCCCTCTTGTTGGGCCTTAGAGAAGGCGCCTAAGCCTGCAAGCCAAATTTGCTGCGCTTGCTCTTTTACGTTGTCAGTCATGTGGGCAGGATCAAATGGGTTTTTGGTGGACATGGCAAAACTTTCAAAGTGGTCGTGTGAGCATACTGCCAAAGAACTAAGCCCTTATCAACCAAAGCCCGTAAGCAAAACTCAAAATTCAGTAAGATAAGAATAACTCTCAAAAAAATAAAACAACATGCCAGAAATAAGCAATGCGGCTTGGTATGTCGTCCATACCAAGCCACGTCAAGAAACTAGGGCTTTAGAAAACCTGCAAAACCAAGGGTTTGAGTGCTTTTTACCGATGATAGAGGTTGAAAAGTTGCGCAACCAACGCGTCATGCGCGTGGTCGAGCCCATGTTTAGTCGCTACATGTTTATCCAATTGGACGACACCACCCAAAACTGGGGGCCGATTCGTTCTACTTTGGGCGTGAGCAAATTGGTGAGCTTTGGCCATATCCCCGCCAAAGTGCCGCCTGAGTTGATTGAGTTTTTACGTCAAGCGCCTCCCGAGACGGTCGAGCGTTTGTTTGATGTGGGTAGCAATGTGCGCGTTGCAAATGGACCATTGAAGGGTCTGGAAGGCCAATACTTAGCCCACGATGGTGAGACGCGTGCGTTCGTTTTGGTTGAGTTGTTGGGCCAGCCACAAAAACTGCGCGTCACTTTAGACAGCTTGCGCGTCGCTTAATTTCTGTAGTCGTAAGCTGCGCTTCACGCATGCGTAAGTGATTTTCGTGGTGTCTAGGGGGCACCCAAAACTAGCCCAAGTTACTTATTCGCCAATGCCGCCGCCTCAGCCGCCGCACTCGCCCGCAAAGCAAACTCAGCTCGCAACGCCCGCAACTTCTCGCGCGGATCTTCTTGCACCGTAGTTTTATCCAAAGCCATCTCTGCGATGAAGCGGCTGGGTTGCGAGACAACCATGTCGCGACCTTTTTTGCGGCGTTTGGTCCAACTCACCGACAAGGTGGTTTTGGCGCGGGTGATGCCCACATACATCAAACGACGCTCTTCTTCTAGGCGGGTCACCAAGCTTTCATTGGTGTGCTCGCTGCCGGCCTCGCTGTCCATCCGAAATGGCAACATGCCTTCGGTCACACCGACCAACATAACATGCGGCCATTCCAAGCCTTTAGCCGCGTGGAGGGT
>JBAXNJ010000362.1:0-2292 GCA_037133815.1 Betaproteobacteria bacterium | reverse complement strand
CCTTTGCGCGCCACTGTAGGAAAACGTATTTCCAAGTAAGTCATGCAAACCAGCATCAGTACTACACAGATAAAAAACACTGCAACGGGGGGACTCCATGCCATCCATTCCAACATGTCAGCTCCTTTGCCTCATCATCGTGTATCGCGGCTTAGCGTTGTTGTCATTCATACACGCCCCATTGCAAAGCCTTTGGCGATGTAGTGACGAACAAACCAAATCACAATCGCACCAGGAACGATCGTTAAAACACCTGCAGCCGCCAAAGTAGCCCAATCCATTCCAGAGGCACTTACGGTGCGCGTCATGGTGGCAACAATAGGTTTGGCATTCACGCTAGTGAGCGTTCGAGCCAACAACAACTCCACCCAACTGAACATAAAGCAGAAAAAGGCGGTCACCCCTACCCCTGCTTTAATCAGAGGCATAAAGATAGTGATGAAAAAGCGCGGAAAGCTGTACCCATCTATATAAGCGGTCTCGTCTATTTCGCGCGGAATACCGGACATAAAGCCCTCCAATATCCAAACAGCAAGTGGCACATTAAAAAGTAAATGCGACAACGCTACAGCAATGTGGGTATCCATCAATCCTACGGTGGTGTAGAGCTGAAAAAATGGCAACAGAAAAACAGCTGGGGGAGTCATACGGTTTGTTAGCAACCAAAAGAAAACATGTTTATCACCTAAAAAGCTGTAACGCGAAAAGGCATAGGCCGCAGGCAAAGCCACCAAAACCGAAATGACTGTATTTATTGCCACATAGATCAGGCTATTGATATAGCCCGAATACCACGACACATCGGTAAAAATAGTCATGTAGTTAGCAAAGGTCAGGTGCTTTGGAAACAAGCTGAATGTTGACAAGATTTCTTCATTGGTGCGCAAACTCATATTGAGCATCCAATAAATCGGCAACAAAGCAAAAATAATATAGAACCATAAAAAGATGGTGCGTTTTTTAAAGCGGCGCTCATCCATGTATTTGCTCCTTGGCTTGGGTACCGACTTGTTGCATCCAGTTGTACAAGATGAAACAGAGCAACAAAATGATCAAAAAATAAATCAATGAGAAAGCTGCTGCAGGTCCTAAATCAAATTGGCCCACTGCTTTTTGTGTCAAATATTGGCTCAAGAATGTCGTGGCATTACCTGGTCCTCCGCCAGTCAATACAAAGGGCTCCGTATAAATCATGAAGCTGTCCATAAACCGCAATAACACAGCAATGATCAATACGCCTCGCATTTTGGGTAACTGGATAAAACGAAACACATCCAATTTGCTAGCGCCATCAATCCGCGCAGCTTGGTAATACGCATCGGGAATACTGCGCAAACCTGCATAGCAGAGCAAAGCCACCAAAGGTGTCCAATGCCAAATATCCATCAATAAAACTGTCAACCAAGCATCGGTTGCATTACCGGTGTAGTTGTAGTCAATATTCAGCAACTGCAAAGTGGCACCCATCAAACCAATATCTGCACGGCCATATATTTGCCAGATCGTGCCGACCACATTCCATGGAATAAGTAACGACAACGCGATGACGACTAGGGTGATGGAAGCACGCAATCCCTCTGAGGGCATAGACAAAGCCAAAAGAATTCCCAACGGGATTTCACAAGCCAAGACTGAAAATGAAAAAATAATTTGACGCCAAAGTGCCTCGTGCAGATCAGGATCTCGCATGACAGATGCGAACCACTCCGTTCCAACAAAGACGCGCCGTTCGGGTGAAATGATGTCTTGAACTGAGTAATTCACCACAGTCATCAACGGGATAATCGCGGAGAAAGCAACACACACCAAGACAGGCAAAATCAAAAACCACGCTTTTTGGTTTACTGGTTTCATACCACCAACTCCTCGTTGTGATAGAAACACGTGTGTTTTCCAAGCAAGGAAACGTGAACACCAGACCCCACCGTAAAGTGTTGCGCCGTTAATGGCAAACGCGCTCGTAATAAATGCCCAGCACAACGCATCGTCATCAGCATGCTGGTTCCTAAATCTTGTACACGTTCAACTTGCGCTGGAATGGTGTTGACCGATGCTTGGGCTTCAACATTTACATACTCGGGTCGTATACCCAATTTGATGCTTGTAAAGCTTTGGAGACTTTGCGCTTGTTGGTCAGTAAGCCCTATACGGCATTCACCAACCAAGAGATGCTGGGCATCTACTTCACCGGCCAAGAAATTCATACCCGGAGAACCAATGAAGTGCCCTACAAAAGTATGTGCAGGTTTTTCGAATAAATCTTCTGCAGAACCGATTTGCACAGCTTTACCG
>JBAXNJ010000361.1:0-2302 GCA_037133815.1 Betaproteobacteria bacterium | reverse complement strand
AAAGAAGGCATCGTCATCATCAATGCCTTTTGCAACTTCTACAAACAACTGGAATACCCAGGTGATATTCGATTGAAGATGTACACCAGCGACCCAGCCCGCACCACGTTCGAGACATGGGCGACGATGGAGCGCGACGACCAACCCGGCGTGATTTACGCCGCGGGCGGCGCAACCACTATTTGGGTGGATTTCCCCAAACAAAAGGCGATTGATTTGCCTGACCAGATAAGAAAGATAGTTACACCATGACCCGATATCCTTTTCCCGACCTCAATGCTTTGCCTGAAGACATCCGCGCCAAAGTGCTGGAAGTGCAAGAAAAAGCGGGCTTCATTCCCAATGTGTTTTTGGCGCTGGCGCGTCGCCCAGCAGAATGGCGGGCGTTTTTCGCGTACCACGATGCCTTGATGCTCAAGGAAGATGGCCACCTGACCAAAGGCGATCGCGAGATGATCGTCACCACCACCAGTGCCGCCAACAACTGCCTTTATTGCGTAGTGGCCCACGGCGCGATTTTGCGGATTTACGAGAAAAAACCCTTGGTCGCTGACCAAGTGGCGGTCAACTACCTAAAAGCCGACATCACCCCCAGACAAAAAACCATGCTCGATTTTGCGATGAAGGTCTGCCAGCACAGCGAACAAATCCAAGATGAAGACTTTGCCGCATTACATGCCCATGGGTTTGACGACGAAGACATTTGGGACATCGCCGCTATCACGGCATTCTTTGGCTTGAGTAACCGCATGGCAAGTTTTAGCAACATGATGCCCAACCCCGAGTTTTATTTGATGGGGCGTGTTCCTAAAAACAAATGAACCTTCGTCAAGTCGTCTCAGTAGACTTTTGCCCTGAAACTAGGCGATACCGCCTAACAGGGCAGTTTCGTAGAATCAACAGGTTATCTAGTTGCACAAATTTGGAGCATTCACTTGAACAAAATATTTCCTTCTGCCGCTGAGGCGCTGAAAGACATCGTGGCCGATGGCCAGTTGATGGCGGTCGGTGGCTTTGGACTGTGTGGAATTCCTGAGGCCTTGATAGACGCTTTGCGTGACAGCGGCGTGAAGAATTTGACCGTCATCTCCAACAACGCTGGTGTAGATGGCTTTGGTTTGGGCAAGTTGCTCGAAACCCATCAAATCAAAAAAATGATTTCCAGCTATGTGGGCGAGAACAAAGAGTTCGAGCGCCAATATTTGGCTGGCGAGTTAGAGCTCGAGTTCACCCCCCAAGGCACCTTGGCTGAAAAGCTTCGTGCTGGCGGTGCGGGCATCCCCGCCTTCTTCACCAAAACGGGGGTGGGCACTTTGGTCGCCGAAGGCAAAGAGTTACGCGACTTCGATGGCGAGACTTACGTGATGGAAAAGTCGTTGGTCCCAGAAATCTCGTTGATCAAAGCTGACGTGGCCGACAAGTCTGGCAACTTGCGCTTTAACCTGACTGCACGTAACTTCAATCCCGCTGCCGCCACTGCCGGCAAGATCTGTGTAGTCGAAGTCGAGACAATCGTTGAAAAGGGTGAATTAGCCCCTGACGACATCCATTTACCTGGTATTTATGTGCACCGTATCGTTCATAACCCGAATCCTGAAAAGCGGATTGAAAAACGAACGATCAGCGAACGAAAAATCTAATAAATCGTGAGTCTGTCAATGTGTACGACTCGCTACTGAAAGGAAAAGACATGGCTTGGACCCAAGATGAAATGGCCGCTCGTGCGGCAAGCGAATTGCAAGACGGTTTTTATGTGAATCTAGGCATTGGCATCCCCACTTTGGTGGCGAATCACGTGCCTGACCATGTCGAGGTCTGGCTGCAAAGCGAAAACGGCATGCTGGGCATTGGCGCATTTCCTTATGACGATGAAGTAGACGCCGATCTCATCAACGCGGGTAAGCAAACCGTCACCACCATCAAAGGCTCGGCAATTTTTGGCAGCGACCAATCGTTCGCCATGATCCGTGGCGGCAAGATCAACTTGTCCATCTTGGGCGCTATGCAGGTCAGCGAAAAAGGCGACCTCGCCAACTGGATGATTCCCGGCAAGATGATCAAAGGGATGGGCGGCGCGATGGACTTGGTCGCTGGCGTCAAACGGGTGGTCGTGTTAATGGAGCACGTCGCCAAAAAGAAAGACGGCACCGAAGATCTCAAAATCTTGCCCCAGTGCACCTTACCACTTACAGGCGTGGGCGTGGTCGATTTGATCATCACCGACCTTGCGGTGATGGACGTGACGCCTCAAGGCCTCAAAGTCGTTGAACTCGCGCCCGGCGTGACGCGTGAGTACTTACAG
>JBAXNJ010000360.1:0-2307 GCA_037133815.1 Betaproteobacteria bacterium | reverse complement strand
CTCCAATTGCACCAATGGTGCTGTGAAGTCAATCTCTTTGGCTCTTGCTGCGGTGGCGTTAGTAAAAGTCATATCGACTTTCTCGTCTTTGATGGCCACAATGACTTCTGCTACACGAGGAAATTCAATCACTTGAACAGGTACGCCTAGCTGCTGTCCTAAAGCTTTTCCAAGCTCTAAGGCAATACCAAAAGACTCGCCGCTTGGTCCGACTCGCACTAAAGAAGTTGGACTACCAAGATAGACACCCACACGCAAGACACCCGTTGGTGCCAAGGTGCTTTTAATCTGCGGTGAAACGCTAGGAACACTGGCACTTATCGAATTCAACGACGCGCATCCGCTCACCACCAAAGCGCCAACCAATAGGCTGATGCTTAGTGCGATAGCAAAGATGCGTTGCATCAGCTGCATTCTGTTAATCGATATAACGCAAACCCGCTTTTTCAAGCGGTTCGCGCATCTTGTACATGTCTAGACCAAATTCACCAGCGGCCAATTTGGCGCGCTTCTCGCCCTCATTGGCCTCTCTGGCCTCGGCTGCATCAGCGACTTTTTGCGCCCATGCTGCTGGCACCACTACTACGCCATCATCGTCGGCTACGACCGCATCGCCCGGTTCAATGTTGACACCTGCACACACCACAGGAATATTGACCGAGCCAATAGTGGCTTTGATCGTGCCTTTAGCACTTATGCCTTTGCTCCAAACGGGAAAACCCATAGATGTCAGTTCACGCACATCGCGCACACCTGCGTCGATCACCAAAGCTTTGGCACCACGCGCCATAAAAGACGTTGCCAATAAATCGCCAAAGAATCCATCGCAGTTGTCAGCGGTGATTGCCGCCACCACGATATCGCCAGGTTGAATTTGCTCGGCCACCACATGCATCATCCAGTTGTCACCTGGGTGCAAAAGCACTGTGACTGCCGTACCTGAGACCAAAGCACCGCTGTAAATAGGACGCATATAGGGTTTCATCAACCCCAAACGGCCCATGGCTTCGTGAACGGTAGCAACACCAAACTTGCCGAGTTTTTGGACTGCAGCGGCATCTGCACGCACGATGTTGCGTTTTACGATTCCTAATTCGGTCATTTGTGAGTTCCTTTTGAAAATAATCGGATTGAATTAAAAGCCTTTGGCTTTGAGTTGGGTGTCTAGTCGGCTAAATACTCGGCGCGCGTTACCCTCATACACCGCATAACGCTGCTCCGCATTGAGGTTGGTAGTCGATTCAATGTAGCGCTTGGTGTCGTCGAAGTAATGACCAGTTTCAGGGTCTATGCCACGTACTGCACCAATCATCTCTGAAGCAAACAAAATATTTTTGACAGGGATGACACGCGTGAGCAAGTCAATACCCGGTTGGTGGTAAACGCAGGTATCAAAGTAAATGTTGTTGAGCAAATGGTCTTGGAGTAAAGGCTTTTTCAATTCTTGCGCCAAACCTCTGAAACGGCCCCAGTGGTAAGGCACAGCGCCACCACCGTGAGGAATGAGGAACTTCAAAGTCGGAAAGTCTTTGAACAAGTCACTCGTCAAGCACTGCATAAAGGCAGTGGTATCTGCATTCAAATAATGCGCGCCCGTGGTGTGAAAGCATGCATTGCAACTGGTGGAGACATGCACCATGGCGGGGATGTCGTACTCCACCATTTTTTCGTAAATGGGGTACCAGGATTTATCGCTCAAAGGCGGTGAAGTCCAGTGACCGCCCGATGGATCAGGGTTGAGGTTGATACCTACGTTGCCATATTCTTTAACGCATTTTTCTAATTCAGGAATACACGTCGCAGGGTCGACGCCTGGTGACTGGGGCAGCATGGCGGCAGGTACAAAGTTATTAGGAAAGAGTTGCGCTACGCGATAGCACAACTCATTACAAATTGCCGCCCATGTAGAAGAGACTTGAAAGTCGCCGATGTGGTGCGCCATGAAACTTGCGCGCGGGCTAAAGATGGTGATGTCAGATCCACGCTCTTTCATTTTGGCGAGTTGGTTGGTCTCAATGGATTCACGCAGTTCGTCATCGCTGATTTTCAAATCACTGACTTTGGGCATCATCGCTGGGTCTTTGATGCCGGCGATTTGGCGATTACGCCAGTCTTCTAGCGCCTTAGGCGCTGTGGTGTAGTGGCCATGGGCGTCGATGATGAGGGGTTTGGATTGGCTCATAAGTAGTGTTTAGTGTTTGATATGTTTAAAAAATTAATGCCCATCCCACACTGCGTGTGGAACCATCACCTCACCACGCATCAGCAACCTGGCTGTGCGAAGTAAAGCGGCTTTGGTCACGTTTT
>JBAXNJ010000359.1:0-2310 GCA_037133815.1 Betaproteobacteria bacterium | reverse complement strand
AGTATGGGGTGTTGAGCCTCATCAAGGGTTCGAATCCCTTCGTTTCCGCCAGTTAGCCTTTATTTATGCGCCCTTCGGGGCGTTTTTGTTTAATACACACCATAAGACATATCAATAAAACCTATCTTGGTATCAACTGCAATTCAAATTTTGAGAATTAAGTAGGGCAAACAATCGCCTCAATTTTTCCTTACCCTACCGCACCTCGAATTCCCACCCCCTTAAACCCCCTTCGTTCTGTAGACTGTATAGGTGTGAGCTACAAAAGGCCGTCCAATTTCTTGACGCCTGTCCGTCTTCAAATGGTTCTGATAGCAGTGGATTTCTTTTATAAGAAATAATTCGCGCTCAAGGTCTAAGTGCAAGCCTTTGGCCAACCATCTGAATTACTTAGGACAGAGGCATTTTTTATAGTTTCACTGTGCTAAAAACCGCTTCTAGCAAGCACGACTAAATGCGCAAAGGGAATAAATGAAAAAAATTGGAATGATCGGCATTGGCATGATGGGGCATGGCATTGCCAGCAACTTGCTTAAGAAAGGCCAGTCGTTGTCTGTGCTCGACCATGAAGGCAACCAGCCAATTGACGATTTGAAAGAAAAGGGTGCTCGCACTTACCAATCAGCTAAAGAGCTGGCTAGCCATAATGATGTTGTCATTTTGTGTGTTACGGGTTCACCACAAGTCGAGGTCGTGCTCGCTGGTGAAGACGGTGTGCTTAAAGGCATGCGCCCTGGCACCATCATTATTGATTGCTCCACAGCGGTGCCAACATCAACCGAACGTTTAGCGCAACAGGTGTTGCAGCAGGGCGGGCGTTTCTTAGACGCGCCCATGACCCGTACACCAATAGAGGCAGCAGAGGGGCGACTCAATTTACTGGTTGGCGGGGATATCCAACTGTTTGAAGAATGCAAACCCATTTTGTCGTGCTTTGCAGAAAACATTGTTCATATCGGTGGTATTGGCGCTGGACATCGCATGAAGCTGTTACATAACTATGTTTCCCTCGGCATGGTTACCCTATTGGCCGAGGCATCTGCATGTGCTCAAACCGCTGGCATAAATACGCAGACCTTTGTTGATGTTCTTGCAATGGGGGGCGGCTGGGGTGCCCCTTTAGAACGTTTGAAACCTTTTTTGACTAATGGGGATAGCACAGGTTTACGGTTTAGCATTGCCAATGCCGTGAAGGATTTAACTTACTACAACACGATGGCACAGGATGCCCGTGCTGACAGAACTATTGCCGATGCTGTGAAACGGACCCTTGCGTTAGCTTGTCAAGAGACGAACCCGCAAGACCTGTTGCCAAACATAATTTCTGTAATCGCAAAACGCAAAATCTGATTAAGGGCATTTACTGGTGGGCGATGGTAAATTCTGTCCGCCATCAGCAAATGCGAGATAGAAATCAGTATTTGATTCAAAAGGCGATGAACCTTATTACACCTTAAAGGTGAAATTGATATCCTGGGTTAGAAACAGTTTTGAGGCTTCTGTTTAATGTCAAAACTTTTTGAATCCTGCTTTTAGTATTGGTGAGCTTTCGAGACAATACTGAATTTAAGTGCGTTGCACTTTGTGCTTGAATCCGTCTCTTATAAATCAATGACTTATAGACGTGAAGATTTGAAGCCAGGCTTGGGGCTTGAAACAGGTTTTTAAAAAATTAGATTTCAGTTTTTAAGCCAGAAGCGAAATTTGCAAATACTCGTTTGCAGAAATTATCAATTATCTGATTGAGAATTGGCTCCTGGATGACACTGTTTACAAATTAACGTTGTTTGTAATAAACGAAAGGTTAAAGTTAATGATATGACTGATATAGAACACACGACGACCTACTCACTCACTGGCCTGCATTGCGGCGCCTGTATTAACAAAGTAACCCAGGCGTTAGCGCCACTTGCTGCCGGGGTTGAGGTGAGCCTGCAGCCCATGCAGGTAACCCTGACAGAGGCAACAGCGGATTTTGAAGCTTTAAAAGCAGCGGTACAGAATGCTGGAAAGTATGTCTTGATGCCTCATTCAGAGCCGATTCAGTTGTCGAATTTGGCTCTAGACCAATCATTACGGGCGCAAAAATCTACTTCCAACATAGCAGACGAAAACTCTGCATCGAGCTGGCTGGCCACCTACAGCCCGCTGCTGTTGATCGTTGCCTACATATTCGGGGCGAGCTTGCTGGTACAAATTGGAATGGACGGTGTTGCTGACGTTACAACTGCAGACACCATGCGCTACTTTATGGCGGGCTTTTTTTTGGTGTTCTCATTTTTCAAACTGCTGGACATCGGTGCTTTTGCC
>JBAXNJ010000358.1:0-2314 GCA_037133815.1 Betaproteobacteria bacterium | reverse complement strand
CTTTGCGCGCTTTTTCAATGCTAGAGCCTGACGCCAGCGTTTTAGCGCGCATGGCCTCAACGGTGGTTTGGTTTTGTGCGGCTTGACGTTGCTCTGCAAGGCCTAGCGCTTCTTCATCAATCACAACCCCTGTGTCTTTGGCGTTTTGCAGCAAGGCTTTTTCAGTGATGAGTTTCTCGAGCACGTCGCGCAAAGTCACGTCGCTCTTAAAAATGGCGCGCCCTTGTTGAGCCGCTTGGGTGCGTTGCAGCTCAAGCCGAGCATTGACATCGTGGTTGGTGATGGGCACCGAGTCGACCACCGCAACAATGAAATCGCGAGGCGTGCTGATGGCGTTTGCAATGGGGTTAGATAGACCCGTGCCAGAACTAGTGCTCGGAGGGTTGAGAGGCTTGTTACTGGGGTTGTTGATTTTGAGCTGCGCCCAGCTTGCAGTAGGAACAAACAAAACCAGTGATGCGGCACAGACAAGCGCGCGCAGATGGAAAAACTTCACACACATAAGCATCAATCGTAATTGCCAAAACGGCTAGGTGACATCAAAGGTTGGCGCAAATGTTGGTAGCGCGGCACGTTGTTGCGAATCGACCCCAGCGCATTGGTACCAACGCGCGAGAAGCCCACAAACTCTAATTGGAATAGTAATTTTTGGCGGGCTAAATTTTCAGCGATTTGGAACCGTTCTTTGACTACGCGGCCTAGCCAACACCCTCCATCGTATTCGAAGCCCATCACAGACTCGACCATTTGGTTGTTCAAGGTATCCATATTCATACGCGCGACGGTATACCAACGGCCTTCACCTAAACCACGGCCTTCGCCGAGGTCTTCGTCTTTCATACTCAATAAGTCGTTGAGAGGCCATTGCCAGCCGACGTTCAAGAAACGCGACTGGGGCGTGCCAGTGGAGTCGGTTTGGTCGCGGAAGGATGCGCTGATCACGCGGTAAGAGCCCGGCGTATAACGACCGCCAATGGCTTGACTTAGAAAGTTGGCAGAGTCAGGACTGTATTGAAAGGTGGAATCTACGGACCACTTGCGTGACAAGTTCAGCGTTGCCCCGGCGAGAACATCACTAAGCCCCGCTTGCGCAATTGGGGTGTTCGTTGATTTATCGATAGGCAGAGTTACCAGCTGGTCTTTGATGCGCAGCCTTTGTGCAAGTCCAAAGCGCGCGCCTTCTGCACCGGTCTTTGGATCGATAAAGCGCGAAGTAGCACCTAATGTGACCATGTTGCTGTCGGCAATACGGTCATATCCGCCATAGGTGTTTTCTGAAAAGATGCTGGCAAAGTTGTATGCGTTTGCACCAGAGTCGTAATTAGGCAAGTAGTTCTGTGAGCGATATGGGCTGTATACGTAGAAGGCGCGTGGCTCAAAAGTCTGGGTCCACGCGCGGCCTAATAAGTTGCTCGCTCTTTCAAATACCACACCAGAGTCCAAGCTGAAAGTTGGAACGCTAACGCTCGCCGACGTTTGGCCATTGGTGCTCAATGCATCATCAAATTGGTAACTACGCGTGTTCATGATGAACTTGGGCGTGACATAGCCATAAGGTGTCACAAACGGGCGACTGACTTGTGCTTGGCCTACTGCGCGCTGGGCGTTGCAGTTAAGGTAATTTGTCAAACAGTCTTCCTGTCGTACTGTTTCGAAGCGGCTAAATTGACCGTCCAAAGCAAAATCAAACCCACTGATATTTGCGCGCGAATATTTCATATTCATTTGAGGCGCACGGTCAAAAGGTGGAGAAATATAGTTGCTGGGCGTGGCTAAGTCCTGCATGGTTTGCCACTTTTGTACCGCGATATTTGAGGTGAAGAACCCTTTGCCCCACGTCACATTCATATCGTTAGAAAGCAGACGCGTCACGCCCAAACTATTGCTGCTGGTGAAATCTTTCCAGTAGTTGTCATCACTCACGCGGTTGATGTTGTAAGTCAAGCCTAAAGCACCTCCCGCAAATGCGGGGTAAGGCATGCCGCTGTGTGAAGTGTTAAAAGCCCAGCGCTGTGCGTCACGCAAGCTGTCTTTAGCCATGTAGTCAAAACGCATAACGCCGGTAAATGGCGGCTGTGGAGTTATAGCTTCTAAATACCGAAACTCGGTTTCAAGCCGCATGCCGCGACTGCTCCAATAGGTGGGCGTGAACGTCATGTCACGGTTGGGCGCCAAATTCCAGTAGTACGGCTGAATCACCTCTAGGCCGCCGACGGAATCAAAGCCAATAGTCGGCGGCAACAGACCTGATTTACGTTCGTCATTCAAAGCGAAGTCCAGCGCTGGCAAAGGCATCACGGGCACATTCTTAAAC
>JBAXNJ010000357.1:0-2324 GCA_037133815.1 Betaproteobacteria bacterium | reverse complement strand
GAGCAACTCAAACTTACCTCGACAATTTCTACATGAGTGCCGTTCTCAAACCAGAGGTCCGACTAGAGCCGCTAGATCTTGCACGCCTTGATGACGTCGTGCATATCGAACAGCGGGCCTACAGCCATCCTTGGACGCGCGGTAATTTTTTGGATTCGCATAAGGCGGGCTACCAAGTTATTACCCTTCTGGGGGAGGACAGCTTGCTCGGTTACTTCGTTGCCATGCCTGGCGTGCAAGAAGTGCATTTACTCAACATCACCGTTGACCCAGACTATCAGCGACAAGGTTGGGGCGTGATGATGTTGGATGCTCTCTGTATTTGGTCCCGTGGGCAAGACGCCAAATGGTTGTGGTTAGAAGTGCGTGCCAGCAACCTGCGCGCGATAAATGTGTATCAGCTTTATGGATTTAAGCGCGTAGGTGAGCGCAAAAACTATTACCCTTTGCAAGTAGGCCAACGTGAACATGCGGTGGTGATGTCTTTGCAGCTCTGAGCCAAGCGCTTGTCACAATACGCCTTATGTCAGACACCTTGCAATTAGACAAACGCCAACGCGCCATGCTCGCGGAGATGGGTGTGCGGGTGTGGACGCCTATCGAACAAGCTACTGCCAATGTTATTGCATCGGTCACTGTTAAACCAACAGTTGTTGATGTAAACACCCAAAACGCCAACAACCTAGATTGGCCAAGCCTTCGCGAAGCAGTCACCAGTTGCCAAGCTTGTGGCCTATGCACATCAAGACGCAACACTGTTTTTGGAGCAGGTTCTCATGCATCCAACGCCGACACTAACAACAATATCCAACCCGTTGATTGGCTCATCGTCGGCGAAGCCCCTGGTGAGAACGAAGACGCCGAAGGCGAGCCGTTTGTAGGGCAAGCGGGCCAACTTCTAGACAATATGTTGCGCGCCATGCAACTCTCACGTACCGGCGAACTCTCAAGTGCAAGCAAATCGCAGCAAAGCATCTTCATCACCAATGTGCTCAAGTGCCGCCCACCTGGTAACCGTAACCCAGCGCCTGAAGAAGTCGCGCAGTGCATGCCTTATTTGCAGCGCCAAATTGCTTTGTTACAGCCCAAAATAATTTTGGCAATGGGACGCTTTGCGGCGCAAGCCTTGTTGCGTGACAGCATTGACAAGGTAGATACCATCCCGCTTGGCAAATTGCGTGGCCAAGTGCATCGCATAGGAAATACGCCAGTGGTAGTCACCTACCACCCTGCTTATGTGCTGCGTAACTTGCCTGAAAAAGCCAAGCTGTGGGCTGATGCGTGTTTGGCGATGGCTACGCTAAACCAACGCTAAATCGCGCTAAACACTTCGCGTCTATATAAAGTAAAAGTAGGCGCCTAGGCTTCTACCACTTGCCGCTCCGGCCACAAAACCGAAGCAATCGCCACCACCATCAACGCGACCGCGGCCCAGTCTTGCCAATGCAAAACCTCACCTAACCAAATCGCGCCGGTAAAAACGCCCAACACGGGAATAAACATGACGCTCAAAGTCGACGCCACAGGCGGCAGTCCGCGAGCCAGCGTCAGCCAAGCCGATTGTGCAAAAGCAAATACACCCACTGCGTTGTAAGCAATCGACCATAGGGTCTGCTCTGGCGGCATACGCCATTGGCTTTGCTCAAAAACTGTCGCCATAGTGGTCATCAATACGGTGGTGAGTCCCGTCATCCAAAATGCAATCGTGAGTGTGGGCACAGGAATCGACGTGTTGCGCAAGAGCTGCGTTCCATAAGCCCATGCCGCAGCCGAAACCAGCACCATACCCACTGCAATTGGCTGCCCAGCAAAGTGGGTGAGCTCATTCCATAGCAATAACAAAACGCCTATCGATGCCGCTACAACGCCGGTCCACATGCGCAAACGCAAAGGCGCCTGAAACCACAACACCCCACAAACCGCAGAAAAAATCGGCATGGTGTAGCCCAGTATGGCAGCGCGTCCGCTGGTTAGCATAGGGACTGCAAGAACTACCAAGACGTGCCACACGAGCATATTGAAAAAGGACAGGATGAATAGTTCGCGCCAATACATACGCGGAATGCGAAACGGAACCTTCAGAAAATACAACGCCAGCCCTAGCAGCGGAAGCCCTGACCACATAGACAAACTGCGAAAGGTGAGGGGTGGATAGCCGGTCACGCCCATCTTCATGATGGGCCAGTTGCAGCCCCATACCAAAGTCAACGTGATCAGGGTCCAAAGTTGTCGCCTGGTGAGGCTGGGGAGTACGGGCATGGCGGCCATGTTAAGGCCTCCTAAAATCACGCCATGAACTTCCTCACCATGCTGCGCACAGCCCA
>JBAXNJ010000356.1:0-2324 GCA_037133815.1 Betaproteobacteria bacterium | reverse complement strand
ATCGAGGTACTAACAACCCGCCCAAGATGCCGCTGATACCCAAGATACGGCCGTTGACCAATATGAATGCAGCCGAGGCAAGCCCCAACAAAATTCCGCCGCCCAAAGACAGCCAAGGTGTGAAATGCGTCCAATCAATAGTCATAGGTACCTTTACAGTTTGCTAATTACCAACTCAAGGTTAACTAGCCCATCCTGGGTTAGGCAAAACACCCTCTAACTTAGGCGTATTGAGTTTGCGTGAACTCACTTTGCCGCCACTGGCTTTGAGCCATTGCTCTGCAATTTCCCATACGGGTTTGAGATTCTGACTCTTCGCTTCTTCCGCTACGGGCGCCCAACCTGCTACTTTGTATTTTTTATTGGCATCGATGAGTTTGCCTTTCAAGCGCATATCACCAATACGGTTACCCATTTTTTCATTCGGGCGACACACGTACTCCAAGCCACCCACGCGCACCATGTCGCCACCTTGTTGGTAGTAAGGGTCTGGGTTGAACAAGTTGTCGCACACGTCTTCCAAAATGGTTTTGATGGTCTCCCCCGTCATCTCACTAACAGTGGCATATGAATACGTAGTCGCCGTCATATCCATCAACCATTCACGCGTAATCGCTTGGTCCGGCAACAAAGAAGTGCCCCAACGAAAACCTGGCGAGAACGCCAAATCAGCACCTTGCACATCCATCAAAGCATCTAACAACAATTGGTCGCCAGTGCCATTGAAGTTGCCACGGCGATAGAGTGTGCCTTCTGTTACAGCGAGCTTCTCATTCAGCTTTACCTCGTAAGGTGCGCGCACCTTAGTGATCAATGCTTCCATCTCACTGTCAGCAGGCAGCATATTGGCAAAGATGGGTAAAAGTTTGTAGCGGTAGTCGGTGATGCGCTTGTTCTTCACTTCGAAATCTAAAACACCTAAGAACTTTCCATTAGAACCAGCGTTGGTAACAATAGTTTTACCAGCCTTGTTATTCACCAATGTGGCGACAGGCATTCCGTCATGCGTATGGCCACCCAAGATGGCATCGATGCCACTGACACGACTCGCCATCTTTAAGTCGACATCCGCGCCGTTATGCGAGAGAAGAACAACCACCTGCGCACCTTTTGCACGCACCTCGTCCACCATCTTTTGCATGTTTTCATCTTGGATACCGAATGCCCAGTCTGCAACCATGTAACGCGGGTTAGCAATAGGCGTATACGGAAACGCTTGACCAATGATGGCGCAAGGCACTCCATTCATTTCACGCATCACATAGGGTTTGAACACTTGATCACCAAAGTCTTGGGTTTTGATGTTTTGTGCAATGAACTCAATTTTTCCAGCAAAGTCTTTCTCAACAATTTCTTTGACGCGGTCCATGCCATAAGTGAATTCCCAATGGCCTGTCATCACATCGACACCCAGCAACTTAGACGCGTCCACCATGTCTTGCGCATTCGTCCACAACGATGTGGCTGAACCCTGCCACGTATCACCACCATCTAGCAAGAAAGCTCCAGGGCGACTTGCCTTCAAACGTTTCACCAAAGTTGCTAGATGCGCAAAACCGCCTACTTTGCCAAAGCGACGCGCAGCAGTTTCGAAGTTGAGGTAGCTCATGCCATAGGCTTGTGCACTGCCAGGTCGGATACCTGCGGTTTTTAACAAATGCTCACCCACCAAATGTGGCAAGTTGCCTTTCATATTGCCAATGCCTAAGTTGACACTGGGTTCACGAAAATAAATGGGCTTTAACTGCGCATGGCAATCTGTCATGTGCAAAAAAGAAACTTGGCCGAATTTCGGAATGTTATAGAGACCATTGGCTGCTGTTGTTGCATCGGTCTGGGCATACGCATGCATGTTGAGGCCAGCCACACTTCCAGCACCAATAACTTGCATGAATTCGCGTTTGGTTAAATTCATATCAGCACCTACTTATTTATCAGTCATAAAAAAGCCGCAACCCAAAAAGAGATGCGGCTTCGATTGAGATTATTTGTTGACGGGTGAGGCTGGGTCGAGAAGCAAGGCCATCACATGTTTGATCTGCATTTCAGTCAGTACGCCCTTGTGTCCAAACCTCGGCATGCTAGTGCAAGCGTTGTAGGCACGTGGATTGTTGATCTTGCCCCATGTGTATTCAACAATAGGCTTAGATTCTGCGCTGTTGGGATTGGTTACGCCGCGTATCTTGCCGTAGTTGTAAAGGCTAGGGCCCAGGGTGCCATATGACAACTCTTCTTTGCTGATTTGGTGGCAGTTGTAGCAGTTTCCGCCATTGGCAGCATCTTCCTTGTCAGTCCATGTTTTACCGGATCCGCTTTGGGCGATT
>JBAXNJ010000355.1:0-2324 GCA_037133815.1 Betaproteobacteria bacterium | reverse complement strand
GAGGGTGTGTCATTTATTGCTTGGGCGCTGACATAGGGCTTGCCACCGGTGTAGTAATGGCAGGAAATAACGCCGAATTAGATTCAAAACCAGCATCTGGTTGTGTGATGGGTATGGGTGTGATCACACCAGGAAGTGGCGGCGGCGTGATCTTTCTGTCAGACGGGACACCAGGGAACTTGCGAACGATGATCTCAGGCAAAGTGGCACGTTCTCTGAAGTCGGGATCGTTTGACATGAACAAAGGCCCCTTCTGGCCACAACCAGACATCAGCACGCATGCACACAACAGTGTGGCCATACATACGCTAAGGGCTTGGGCCCTGACTAGAATCATTTGCTTCATACCCATGGCGCAAATTGTAATGACCGATCCTGAATTCTTAGACCACGCTGAACAATTGCTCAAAGCTGTCGAATTAGCCTGCGACGACATGAACGACAACAGCGACGCCGATATCGATAATCAGCGCGTTGGGGGCATGATCACTTTGGTCTTTAGCAACCATAGCCAGATCATCATCAATTTACAAAAACCATTGCACGAAGTCTGGTTGGCTGCCAAGTCGGGTGGATATCACTTTAGGTTTGACGGCACAAAGTGGATGGACACCAAGGGCCAAGGCGAATTCTTTGAGAGATTAACGCAAGATGCTTGCGCACAAACGGGATTGGATTTGCGCTTTACTGCAAAAACCTAGTTCCTAAATAAATCTAAGATTTTCTTTTTCTCGTCGTTGGCTGGCAATTCACTGTTACCTGACTTGTTATCGAGCCCCAAGCTAGTCACTCCCGCACCTTTGCTGTATTCAATAAAGACCCAATCGCCGTTTTCATGGCTGAGTCCTGCGGGTGGTACCGGTTCAGAAATAGGTGCGTTTTGCAAGGCATGTTGCATATAGTTAATCCAGACAGGCAAGCTCAAGCCGCCTCCAGTTTCCCTATCGCCTAGTTTGCGAGGCGTGTCGTAACCAATCCAGGTGACTGCAGTCACGCTGGGGTGGTAGCCCGCAAACCATGCATCCATGGAGTCGTTGGTTGTACCAGTTTTGCCGTAAATATCTTGGCGTTTCAGCACAACCGGTGCGCGTGCAGCAGTGCCAGAGCGTGTTACTTCTTGTAGCAAACTGGTCATGACATATGCGTTACGTGCATCAATGGCACGCAACGATTCGTCGAGTTCAGGCGGTTTGAATTCAGACAACACCTTGCCCAGTTGGTCGGTGACTTTGGTAATGAGATAAGGATTGACGCGATAGCCACCGTTAGCAAACACCGAATACCCCGTCACCATTTGCAATGGGGTGACAGAACCTGCGCCCAGCGCCATCGTGAGATAGGGCGGATGTTTGTCGGCATCAAAACCAAATCGGGCGATCCAGTCTTGTGCATTTTGGGCGCCTACGGATTGCAAAATACGGATGGAAATCATGTTTTTAGATTTCGCAAGTCCCTTGCGCATTGACATGGGCCCCTCAAAAGTGCCGTCGTAGTTTTTAGGCTCCCACGGTTGTCCGCCAGTCACACTCGCATCAAAAAACAAAGGTGAATCATTGATCACGGTCAAAGGCGTGAATCCTTTTTCAAGCGCTGCTGAGTAAATGAATGGCTTAAAGCTCGAGCCTGGTTGCCGCCATGCCTGGGTGACGTGGTTGAATTTGTTTTTTTCAAAATCAAATCCACCGACCAAGGCGCGTATGCCTCCATCGCGCGGGTTGATGGCTACAAACGCCCCTTCGACTTCTGGAAGTTGAGTGATCTCCCAAGTATTTTTTTGTGTTTTGGTGACGCGAATCACAGCACCAGGCCTTAATTTGATATTGGGTTGTGCTTTGTCAGATAGGCCCGATTGCACTGGCTGCAAACCTTCACCCGTAATGTCGAGAGTCTCACCATTGCGTCGCACTGCGCGAACTTTTTTGGGCGTAGCTTCTATGACAACGGCGGCTAGTAAATCTCCCTTGTCACCTTGTTCAATCAAGGCGTCGTCGATAGCGTCTTCCATTTCGGAAGGGTTAGTGGGTAATATGATGAATTTTTCGGGCCCACGGTATTGCTGGCGGCGCTCATAGTCCATGATGCCTTGGCGAAGTGCAAAGTAAGCAGCTTGTTGGTCGCTGGCGCGTATGGTGGTGTAAACATTCAAGCCGCGCGTATAAATCTCAGTGCCGTACTGCGCGAACATGAGCTGTCGTGCCATTTCTGCCACATAGTCGGCGTGTGTGTTGAGTCCGCTCATGGCAGTGCGAATTTTCAGGTCTTCTAGCTTGGCCGCTGCGGCTTGCTCTTTGGTAATAAAACCATTCTCTTCCATGCGCTCAATG
>JBAXNJ010000354.1:0-2327 GCA_037133815.1 Betaproteobacteria bacterium | reverse complement strand
GGTGTGTTTGAAGTGCTCGCCACCGGTGGCGACTCTGCGCTAGGTGGGGATGACTACGACCGTGCATTGGTGGAGTTTGTGCAATCCACTACCCAATGCGTTGTAGTGACGCCCTCAGACAAAGCGCAAGTTATGGTAGCCGCACGTGCTTGCAAAGAAGCGCTTTCTTCACAAGACAGCATGCAATTTGAAGTCACACTCGCCAGTGGTGCTGTGGCCTGCAAAGTGACACGCGCACAGTTTGAAGAAGCTTGTAAGCCGTTGACGCAGCGCACCTTGAACGCAGTACGCAAAGCATTGCGCGATGCAAGCTTGCAAAAGCAAGACATCCAAGGTGTGGTGATGGTCGGAGGATCCACCCGCATGCCGCATATTCAAACAGCGGTTGCAGAATTGCTCGGCTGTGAGCCATTGACCAACTTGAACCCTGACGAAGTGGTTGCATTGGGCGCCGCTATTCAAGCCAACCAACTTGCAGGCAATAACCCCGACGGCGAGTTGTTGTTGTTAGACGTGATTCCTTTGTCGTTAGGTATTGAAACCATGGGTGGCTTGGTAGAGCGCATCGTGCCGCGTAACCAAACCATTCCCACTGCCATGGCGCAAGACTTCACCACCTACCAAGACGGACAAACCGCATTGGCTTTGCACGTGGTGCAAGGTGAGCGCGACTTGGTGGCAGACTGCCGCAGTTTGGCGCGATTTGAGTTGCGTGGTATCCCGCCGATGGTCGCAGGTGCTGCGCGCATTCGCGTGACCTTCACGGTCGATGCAGATGGCTTGCTGAGCGTTGCGGCCTTAGAGCAGCACAGCGGTGTACAAGCCAATATCACTGTTAAGCCGAGTTATGGTTTGTCCGATGACCAAATCGCCACCATGTTGCAAGACAGCTTTAAAACTGCAGAGCAAGACATAAAAACCCGCGCTTTAGTAGAAGCGCGTGTAGACGCAGACCGGATGTGGCTGGCAACGCAGAGCGCATTGCAAGCAGATGGTGACTTACTCTCTGCCCAAGAGCGTATCCATATAGAAAGCTTGATGGCCACCACACTCAATTCTAAAAAATTAGAAGATGCTGCCGCAGTAGAGGCCGCAACCGAAGCCTTAGCCAAAGGTACAGAAGCCTTTGCCGCACAACGCATGAACCGAGGCATACAAAATGCCTTGTCGGGTCAACACATAGAGTCCATTTAATGCCAGTCATACAAATATTGCCCCACGCTGAACTTTGCCCGCAAGGCGCACAACTCGATGTGCCTGCTGGCACCACGATTTGCGAAGCGCTGTTAGACAACCATATCAATATCGAACACGCTTGTGACATGAGTTGTGCATGCACCACTTGCCACGTCATCGTACGCGAGGGTTTTAATTCACTCAACCCTTTGGATGAGACCGAAGAAGATTTGTTAGACCGCGCATGGGGACTTGCACCCAACTCTCGATTGAGTTGCCAAGCCATCGTGGCGCAACAGGGGTTGGTGATTGAGATACCCAAGTACACCATCAACCACGCCAAAGAAAACCACTAAGCCATGCGCCAAATTTTCTTAGACACGGAAACCACAGGCCTATCGCCAGAAAACGGCGATCGTATTGTCGAAATTGGTTGCGTTGAATTATTGAATCGCAAACTCACTGGTAAGAACTTGCACTTCTACCTTAACCCTGAGCGTGACAGCCATGAAGATGCGTTGAAAGTGCACGGCATCAGCAACGAGTTTTTAAAAGACAAGCCTAAGTTTGGTGAGATTGCAGACGAGTTGTTGGAGTATTTGCAAGGCGCCGATGTATTGATACACAACGCGCCGTTCGATGTGGGCTTTATCAACAAAGAACTTGAATTACAAAAACGCCCGCCCATCAAAACCTATGTCAACAGCGTTGCCGACACCTTGGCTATGGCCAAAGATATGTTTCCAGGCAAGCGCAATTCTTTGGACGCTCTGTGCGACCGCTTAGGCGTTGATAACTCAGGCCGCACCTTGCACGGCGCTTTGTTGGATGCTGAGTTGTTGGCTGACGTCTACATCTACATGACGCGCGGACAAGATGCCTTGCTGATAGAAGTAGAAGACAGCAGTGATAGTAAAAAGCTTGCAGATGCGATCGACATGCAATCGTTAAAACTCACGGTGATTAGCGCTTCAGAGCAAGAGTTGGGGGCGCATGAAGAGGTGTTGGTGCAGATCGATAAAGCGAGTAACGGGCAGACTTTATGGCGCTTTGCGTAAGAGCGTGTGGCATAATTATTTTCTTTCCTGCACAGGGTTAGGGCGATTAGCTCAGGGGTAGAGCACTGCATTCACACTGCAGGGGTCGCAAGT
>JBAXNJ010000353.1:0-2331 GCA_037133815.1 Betaproteobacteria bacterium | reverse complement strand
AATCTTAAATTAATACATTTGGTCTGTGCCTGTTTGTTTTTGGGCAACGTGATTGTGAGTGGTGTGTGGGCCTTGCTGGCGGAGCGCACGCGCAACCATGCCATTATTCAATTTAGCAACCGCATGGTGCTGATCACAGACGTAGCGTTTACTTTGCTCGGTTCATTGGGGGTGGTTTGGACAGGGCATGGCATGGCTGAGAACTTTAGTGGAGGGCAGGGGCATCCATGGATTCAATGGTCCTATGGTTTGCTTGGCTTTTCGGGTTTGATTTGGTTGTTTGTCTTGGTGCCCATACAACTTAAGCAACGTTCTTTGTTGCGCAACACCGACACGGTTTGCGAAGACTACTGGCGGCTCTCACGTATCTGGCAAATTGCGGGTGCATTTGCCACAGTGCTGCCGTTGCCCATTGTGTATTTCATGGTCACGAAGGGCCTGTGAGCTCTATTCATGCCGATAGGTTGCCGCTCAAGGGCCTGGTTGTACTGATCACAGGCGCTGCTTCTGGGATTGGTGCCGCGACTGCTTTAGAAGTTGTGCGCAGCGGCGGCATTCCAGTCTTGGTGGATTGCGATGAGGAGCCACTTGCGCTGATGGCGCAGCAATGCGGTGAAGACACCTTGTATTGTGTTGCTGACGTGACCCACATGGCAGCTATGGTTGCCGTCGTCGCTAAAACCCTGTCTGTGCACCATCGTATGGATGTGGTGTTTGCGAATGCAGGCGTGGCGGCTTTTGGGCCAGTGGCTTATGTGGATCCGCAAGCTTGGCAACGTTGTGTAGAAGTGAATATTTTTGGTGTTTTCAACACCGTACGATCTGCGCTTCCAGCTTTGATAGAGCAGCGAGGTTATGTGTTGATCAATGCGTCTGTGTCGTCCTTTGCGCACCCTCCAGCCATGTCTGCCTATGCCGCAAGCAAGTCTGCAGTGGAAGCCATGGCCAATGTGTTGCGCTTGGAGCTCGCGTCCCATAGTGTTGGAGTAGGCGTGCTGTATGCAAGTTGGGTGAGCACCCCACTGGTTGCAGAGGGTGCTTTGCATCCTGGTTTTGTGCGGTTGCGCGCTACTATGCCGAGCTTTTTAAACAAAGAAACATCTGCACAAGAAACAGCACGTGTGGTTGTTCGCGCAATGTCAAAGCGTCAAAGTAGGGCTTGGGTCCCCGGTTGGGTTCGAATTTTGTTTGGTCTAAGGGCTTTTCTCCATTTGCCATTTGCTGAGCGCGAACTTCTCAAGGCAGTCCCTGAAATTGAAAAGTCGTACCTAGAGGGCTTGGCAACAGAAGGGGCCTTAGCATCAAGTTTTGGACCTAGGGAACGAGAAAGAACATTGGCGCGCGCTGAAAAAGAAAAATGATTTTCTTAACTTGTTTTTTTTTAATCAACTAAACGGCTTGTCGCCGTAAATTTTCCATAGCAGAGGCCATGCGTTGTGCTTGCACTTGAGGCATAGGCAGATAACTTCCCCCCATCGTCTGCGCCATGTTTTGCACTTGGGTGTCGGGCTGCATTGAGGTGTCGATCCACAAACAACGATGGCCAGTCTGTCGCCATTGCGCCGCCCATTGCTGCGCATCTGCTTGCGCTTGTGCACGACCACCCAAACCTTGCAGGTTGACGTTGGCACGGCCGTCACTTAGAACCACCAAGATAGGTGTCACACCTTGTCGCTGCAGTTGTGTGGCTTGCTCACAAGCCATTTTCAAAGCCAGTGCCAAGGGCGTGCCGCCGCCGCCAGGCAGGCCCATCATGGCGCGCTTTGCGCGAACCAATGAACGTGTCATAGGAAGCAGCAATTGGGCTTTCGCACCTTTGAAAGACACAATGCAAACGCTGTCTCTTCGCGCGTAAGACTGTTGGAGCAAAAGTTCCACTGCGCCCTTCGCCTCAGCCAATCGTTGCAGTGCGGCTGAGCCAGACGCATCGAGCGCCAAGATCAGACAGCTTGCGCTATGTTGCTGGTAACGGTGAACGTGAAAGTCCTCAGACCGAATGGCAACGCGCCCCTGTTGCGTATTGCCTCTCAAGCGCTGTTTAGGCGCTGCGGCTCTTAAGGTGGACAAGATATGCAAACGTGCATGACCACCTGGCCGTCCTGTTCTGGGTGGCAAAGGCCTTCCGCGTTGCGAACCCGATCGAAATTGTCCAGACCTTCCCGATGTATTGCCAAGGTTGCGACCTGGTTTGGTCAGCAAACCATCTAATACATCGGGGGGAAGACTGGCCAATGCAGCAGCAATCATCATTTCTTGTAGGTTTTCAGAAGAGGGTAGATCTAAAGGAACTTCGTCTTGCGTGTTTGTGTCTTCTTCAGATGTTTCGGTTGA
>JBAXNJ010000352.1:0-2335 GCA_037133815.1 Betaproteobacteria bacterium | reverse complement strand
CGCACACCACTTGGTCGCGTTGTTTGACTGCGTCTAATGTTTTTCCAGCCCATGCAGGAAGGGCGCCTACAAGGGCTGACAAAAAGACCAGAGAGGAAATGCGTCGAGTAAGGGCTAGAAATAGCGACATAGGGAGCTCCAGTGAGAAATTTGTAGAAAGTGTGTTTTCTTAGACGTATTTTTTAAACCATGCCAACGCACGCTTCCATCCATCTTGCGCAGCACCTTCTTGATAACTGGGACGATAGTCGGCATGGAAGGCATGGGGTGCATCAGGGTAGATCACAAAGTTACTGTCTTTGGCCGCCGCATTTCCTTGTGCAGATAGTTGCGTGAGTGCAGATTTCATGCGATCCACAGATGTCAATGGAATGCCTGTATCGGCTGCTCCGTACAAACCTAAGACCGGTGCTTTGAGTTTGGTCACTACGTCAATCGGATGCTCAGGCGTGGCAGTAGTTTTTTGACCCTCCAAGCGCCCATACCAAGCCACTGCTGCTTTGAGTTTGGGTTGGTGCATAGCGTAAAGCCATGTAATGCGACCTCCCCAACAAAAACCTGTCATCGCTAAACGTTTGGAATTGCCCCCATGTGCATCCGCCCAGACCAAGCAGGCGTCTAAGTCATTCATCACTTGTGCGTCAGGCACTTTAGAGATGACCTCAGCTTGAAGTCTGGCAATTTCACCGTAGCTCGTTGGATCACCTTGTCGGACAAACAACTCAGGTGCGATAGCTAAATAGCCTTCTTTGGCAAATCGGCAAGCGACATCGGCGATGTATTCGTGTACACCGAATATTTCTGAAATCACAAAGACCACAGGTAAATTGGTTTTGCCTTTGGGGGCGGCACGAAATGCTGGCATTTTGAAGCCTTGCACATCTATCGTGACTTCTCCAGTCACTAGGCCATCGGTAGGCGTTTTGATAGCAGTTTGCGCGATCAAAGGCATGGCTGCTGCGCAGTAGCCAATGCCTAATGCGGTTTGAAGCGCTAATCGGCGGTTAGGAAGCTGTGCGTCGCTCTCATATGCATTGAGTAGTCCGAGGGTGTCTTGGTAGAGGTTGTTTTGCATGGTAGAAGTCAGAAGATAAGAAAGGAATAAACCCGAGTATGCAGATAATTTTCACACGGTCAATCAGTTAAGCTGTAAGCATGAATAAAAATTTATTGTTGTTAAGCATCGCGCAAGGTCTATTTTTAACCAATAACGTTACTTTTATTGCAATCAATGGGCTAGTGGGCTTGAGTTTGGCACCAGTTCCTTGGATGGCAACCTTACCTGTCATGGGCTATGTGGTGGGTGGCGCACTCAGCACGGGGCTAGTAGCCAAGTCGCAGCAGCGTTTTGGGCGCAAAGTTTCTTTTTTATTAGGTCTAGTGGTCGCGCTGATATCGGCTGGTATAGGCGCTTGGGCCGTTCTGCACAGCTCTTTCTTGTTATTGGTAGTGGCAACGATGGTTGCAGGTTATTACAGCGCTAATGGCCAGTTGTACCGGTTTGCAGCAGCAGAACTATGTACCCCTGATTACCAGGAAAAAGCTGTATCACTGGTGATGGCTGGTGGATTGATGGGTGCCATCATTGGCCCCAATTTAGCGATGCACACCAAAAACTGGCTGGAGCTACCTTTTGCAGGAGCCTATGTGGCCTTGGCGGGCATTGCATTGCTATCGATGGCATTGATGTCCTTTATTGAATTCCCACCTGTTGCCCCTAAAAAAGCCAGTGACCTAACGGGGCGCCCTTTGAACGAAATCATGCGCCACCCCGTGTTCTTTGTGGCAACTCTCTCAGCAGCTTTAGGCTACGGAGTGATGAATTTATTGATGGCTGCCACGCCATTGGCCATGCAAGTGTGTGGCTTGTCATTTGAGGATACGGCTTGGGTATTGCAATGGCACGTGATCGGCATGTTTGCCCCTGGTTTTGTGACGGGGCATTTGATCAAGCGCTTTGGCGTGCTCACTATCATGGGCTTTGGGGCTGTGCTCAATATTGCATGCATCAGCATTGCACTGTCTGGTGTGGATATTCACCAGTTTTTATTAGCCTCGTTCTTGTTAGGAGTTGGTTGGAACTTCTTGTTTACTGGTAGTACCACGCTGTCTATGCAAGCTTACACGCCACCAGAAAAAGACAAAGCACAAGCTGCCATTAACTTTTGTGTATTTGCCACCATGGCATGTACCTCATTTGCATCTGGCGCTTTGGTGACAACACAAGGTTGGACTTGGTTGAATTGGGGTTCGCTGCCGCCTGTGGTGATTACAGCCTGTGGTTTGCTGTTTTTAAGGCTTCGGTTTAAGAAGATTTAACAAGGTTCCATAGTTC
>JBAXNJ010000351.1:0-2338 GCA_037133815.1 Betaproteobacteria bacterium | reverse complement strand
TCCAAGCCGCGTTTTTGCGCTTCTTGCATGAAGATTTCACGGGCAATGACTTCTTCTTTGATTTGCGCTTCGACATCGGGCGTCATAGGCCGGCCAGAGCGAACTACTTGTTGGGCTAGTGCGTCCATGCGCGTTTTAGGAACGGCTTTACCGTTCACGATAGCCAAATTTTGGGCTTGTGCGCCCAAGCTCAAAGTCAATACAACAGCCGCAGTCGCTACTGCGTGAAGAAAGTGTTTTTTCATGGAATGTCTCAAGAGGGGTTATCTACGACTTCAATGGCCAAAGCATGCAAGCCTTGGTCAATGAATTCTTGCAACGCATCATACACAAGGCGATGTTTAGCTACCCTTGCAATCCCAGTGAATTGGGCGCTGGCAATGCGAACACGGAAATGGGTTCCTTCGTCTGTACCGTTGCTTCCAGAATGCCCTGCATGCTGTGCGCTTTCGTCCAAAACCTCTAGGAATGTAGGTTGCAGTTGTTTAGACAATTTTTCACGCACGCTTTGCGCAGTGATATTCATGGTGTTTCCTCAGGCTCTTTCATATAGCGACTGAGGAACAATCCTTGCAGCACCACAAACACCAACATGAGGCCTAAACCTCCAAACAACTTGTAACTCACCCACGTGTCCGTATCAAAGTTATAGGCCACCCACAGGTTGATAAATCCCATCAGCATAAAAAATGCTGCCCATGCATGGAGCAAGCGACCCCAAATGTCTTGCGGAAGTTCAATTTGCGCACCCATCAAGGATTGGATGAAGTTGCGTTTAAAAATGAAATATGCAATCCATAACGTGGCACACATCAACCAATACAAAACCGATGGTTTCCACTTGATAAAGGTTTCGTCTTGCGTGATCAATGTCGCGCCGCCAAAAACCACAATAACGCCCAAGCTAATCCATTGCATGGTGTCTACACGGCCATTTTTATAACGCATCCATGCAATCTGCAGCACGGTGGCCACAATGGCTATGGCAGTTGCGGCATAGATTCCATAGACTTTAAAAACAATAAAAAACAGGGCTATTGGAAAAAAATCTAACAGTAACTTCATAGCTTGGTCATCAGTCCGGTTTGAAATTAAGAGACGCAGAGTTCATGCAGTATCGAAGGCCCGTTGGAGTTGGGCCATCATCGAACACGTGTCCCAGATGCGCCTCACACTGGCTACAGACCGTTTCCACGCGAACCATACCGTGGGATACATCACGGTTTTCGGTGATAGCCGAAGGTTGCGCGGCTTGGCTAAAACTAGGCCAACCACAACCTGCATCGAATTTAGTGTTGGCCTCAAACAATAAGGCGTCGCAACATATGCAGTGATAAGTTCCGATTTTCCAGTGGTCTTCGTATTTACCACTGTATGGCCTCTCTGTAGCCGCTTTACGTGTGACGTCAAACGCTACAGATTCAGCGTTTTTAGCCGCAAGAATAGCTTTCCACTCAATATCTGTTTTTTTGATTTTCATGATGAACAACTAATTTCAATGTCAGACGCCCATTCTGGCGCAAGTCCAGCCCATGCTTCATGCTCAGGATGTTCGTCGAAGGGAGTTTGAAGAACTTTTAACAAGGACTGCACCATACTGTAGTCGCCGTTTTTGGCTTGGCGGATGGACAATTCCCCTAAGTGGTTACGCAAAACAAATTTTGGATTTACTTTTAGCATTGCTTTGCTGGTGTTGTTTTTGTCTAAGTTTGCTAAGCGGTCTTCATAACTTTGTAACCAAGTGTCAATGAGATCACGATGGATGAACAAGTCTCGAACGGGTTCAAAAGCTTTGTTTGTTGCAGAAGACTCACCCACTGCGTGGCTTAAAAGCCGCCAAAACAAGGGGTAATCCACCCGGTCTTTGTCCATCAGCGACAAAAGATCTTGAACCAGTGTGCGGTCGTTTGCTTGTGCGTCGGATAAACCAAGTTTATCGCGCATGCGTGCATCGTAGTAATCGGGATAGAGAGTCTTATAAGTTTCTAACGCATGCAACACGGGTTCTTGTTCTTCAATCAGGGGCATCAATGCCTGGGCCAAACAAAACAAATTCCAATAGGCGATTTGCGGTTGCCTTGCGTAGGCATATCGCCCTTGGCTATCGGAATGGTTGCAAATATGGTTAGCGTTAAAACCGTCTAAAAATTGAAACGGCCCGTAATCGAGGGTCAAACCCAAAATACTCATGTTGTCTGTATTCATCACACCATGACAAAAACCAACAGCCTGCCAATGCGCCATCAGAGATGCAGTTCTTTGGGTAGTTTCCTTGATAAGGGCTAGCGCAAGTTGCTTGTCGTCAAACGCTTGTTCTGCCAAAGCTGGCATATGTTCT
>JBAXNJ010000350.1:0-2345 GCA_037133815.1 Betaproteobacteria bacterium | reverse complement strand
CAAATCGACCTTACTGCGTTGTATCAACCGTCTTGAAGAACACCAAGAAGGCAAACTTACTGTGATGGATATTGAGGTAACAGATGATCTTAAATCCATAGAGCGCATCCGTCGCCAAGTCGGCATGGTGTTTCAACAGTTCAATCTATTTCCTCATTTGAGTGTGTTGGACAACCTCACGCTTGCGCCAATATGGGTCGAGAAAGTCAGTCCTGAGCAAGCAAAAGAACGAGCCATGCAACAGCTTGTGCGCGTGCATATCTCTGAGCAAGCGCACAAGTTTCCTTTGCAACTCTCAGGCGGTCAGCAGCAAAGGGTGGCGATTGCACGTGCCTTGTGCCTCACGCCACAGATTTTGTTATTTGACGAACCCACTTCAGCGTTAGACCCGGAAATGGTGCAAGAAGTATTGGACGTGATGGCAAACTTGGCACAGCAAGGCGTCACCATGTTGTGCGTCACGCATGAGATGGGCTTTGCGCGTGCAGTAGCAGACCGGGTGATTTTTATGGATGAAGGGCAAATCATCGAGGAAGCACCACCAGAGGCCTTTTTCGAACATGCACAACACCCACGCACGCAAGCTTTTCTTAAACGACTGGTGGCTTAGGCCCCCTCTCGTGAGCCCACCGAATTGGTCTCAATAAACATAGGGCATACGATAAATCACTAGATTTATTTTTCATACATAATGTTTTTTGTAATGCAAACCCGCTTAATTTAGGAGCCATGCACATGAATTTATTTAACCGATTTTCATTAATTGCTTTTGCGCTGTTGTTTTTTAGCCTCTCCACTGGCCACGCACAACAAAACGCTGCTGCACTCCACCAACGCGCCAACGCTGCGATGTGTTCGAATTGCCACGGAACTGAAGGCAAAACTGTCGATGGCTCGGCAGTACCCTCTATCAATGGCATGTCTAAAGACTACATGGTCGTGCAGATGAAGGCATTTAAAGACGGTACCCGTCCTGCGACCGTGATGCACCAACTCACCAAAGGTTTAACCGATGCGCAAATAGAGAGCATTGCTATTTATTACGCCAACAATAAGCGTTAAACAACAACAAATTTGCAGGAGATTCGCATGAAACGTCGTAATTTTGTTCAAGCCTCTATGGCATTAGGCTCCATGGCTTCTTTAGCCAGTTTGGTGGGTTGTGCCACCACTGGTCGCATTCCTGAAAAAACACGCGTACTAGTTGTGGGTGGCGGGTATGGTGGCGCTACGGCTGCCAAATATGTGCGTATGTTGTCGAATTACCAAATCGATGTAGTACTAATCGAACCAGAATCAGCCTTTGTTTCTTGCCCTATGTCTAACTTAGTCATTGGTGGAAGTAAAACTATTGCAGAAATTACTACGCCGTACGACAACCTAGCGAGCAAACATGGCGTAAATGTAGTTCGTGACTTCGTGAGCAACATTGACGCTACCAAGAAAATAGCGACTCTTGCAAGCGGCTCCAGCATTCGCTATGACAAGATGATTCTTTCACCGGGTATTGAACTGATGTTCAATACGGTAGAGGGTCTCAAGCAAGCGAGCGACTCTGGTCAAATTTTGCAAGCTTGGAAAGCTGGACAAGAAACTACAAACCTACGCAAACAACTCGTTGATATGCCTGATGGTGGGGTTTTTGCCATCACTATCCCAGAAGCGCCCTATCGTTGCCCCCCCGGACCCTATGAGCGCGCAAGTCAAGTTGCAAATTATTTCAAGCAAAACAAACCTAAATCCAAGGTGTTGATATTGGATGCCAACCAAGACGTGACGTCTAAAGGCCCGTTATTCAAAAAGTTTTGGGCAGACAACTACAAAGGGATCTTGGAATACATTCCTCAGCACAAAGTAACTGCTGTTGATGCCAAATCAAACACTTTGAAGTTTGAGGTGCAAAACGACGTAAAAGCCAATGTCCTTAACGTTATTCCTGCAATGCGAGCTGGCAGTATTGCCGTGCAAACTGGCCTAGCCAATGCCAACAACCGCTGGTGCGGTGTGAATTATCAAACTTTTGAATCGACTCAAAATAAAGATATACACATCATTGGCGACTCTATCTTGGCCGCACCTGCCATGCCTAAATCTGGACATATGGCTAACTCACATGCCAAAGTCGTTGCAGCTGCAATCGTGGCCCAACTGTCAGATTTAGCTATCAATCCTGAGCCTTATCTGATGAATACTTGTTATAGCTTTGTCAATGACAAGTATGTTGTGCACGTTGCCTCTGTGCACCAATATGACAGCAAAGACAAAACCTATAAAACGGTTCCAGGTTCTGGCGGCTTGTCTGCAGCACCCAGCGAATTAGAGGCTATCTATGCATGGAACTGGGC
>JBAXNJ010000349.1:0-2353 GCA_037133815.1 Betaproteobacteria bacterium | reverse complement strand
CCATGCGGTGAGCAAAGAATTTGGCAAATCCTCTGCCGTGGTGACCTTGGTCTTGAGTTTGGGGCTGACTGCCGCCCTAGGCGCCAAGCTGTTTGGTCTTTACTGATTTCCTAGGAGTATTTCCATGTCCGTGAATTACGGTTCTAAGCGCATCGTCGTGGGCGCACATTACGGTCTGCGCGACTGGCTTGCGCAGCGGGTCACAGCCGCATTGATGGCTTTATTTACTTTGGTCGTTCTTGGCGAAGTACTGCTGACTTCTGGCGAGATCGGTTACGACAAATGGGCTGGTATTTTTAGTGGCCAATGCATGAAGGCTTTGACCTTCTCGATTTTTATTGCTCTAACTTACCACGTGTGGGTGGGCGTGCGTGATATTTGGATGGACTACGTCAAACCTGTGGGTGTGCGTTTGTTGTTGCAAGTTTTTAGTTTGGTTTGGCTGGTGTCGTGTCTCGGCTGGGCCATTCAGGTTCTCTGGAGGCTGTAAGTCATGACCGTTAAAAGTTCCATTCCCCGTCGTAAATTTGACGTGGTCATCGTAGGTGCCGGCGGCTCTGGCATGCGCGCTTCTTTGCAATTAGCGCGCGCTGGCTTGAACGTCGCTGTTTTGTCCAAAGTCTTTCCCACCCGCTCACACACCGTGGCTGCACAAGGTGGTATCGGCGCCGCTTTGGGCAATATGAACGAAGACAACTGGCACTACCACTTCTATGACACCGTCAAAGGCTCAGACTGGTTAGGCGACCAAGATGCAATCGAATACATGTGCCGCGAAGCTCCTAAAGTGGTCTACGACCTTGAGCACATGGGCATGCCGTTCGACCGCAATCCAGACGGCACGATTTACCAACGTCCTTTTGGCGGACATACCGCTAACTATGGAGAAAAATCCGTTGAACGTGCCTGTTCTGCTGCTGACCGAACAGGCCACGCCATGTTGCATACGCTCTACCAACAAAACGTCGCCGCTAAAACAACTTTCTTCGTTGAATGGATGGCTCTTGATTTAATCCGCGATGAAACTGGCGACGTAGTAGGCGTCACCGCGCTAGAAATGGAAACTGGCGAGCTCTACATCTTGGAGGCCAAAACTACGATGTTGGCTACTGGTGGCGCTGGCCGTATCTTTGCAGCATCTACCAATGCCTTTATCAACACAGGCGATGGCTTGGGCATGGCAGCACGCGCGGGCATTCCTTTGGAAGACATGGAGTTTTGGCAATTCCACCCCACAGGCGTAGCCGGTGCAGGAGTTCTATTGACCGAAGGCTGCCGTGGCGAAGGCGCGATTTTGCGCAACAGCTTAGGTGAGCGGTTCATGGAACGCTACGCACCTGCTTACAAAGATTTGGCACCGCGCGATTACGTGTCACGCTGTATGGACCAAGAGATCAAAGAAGGCCGCGGTTGCGGTCCCAACAAAGACTACATCAACCTCGACCTGACCCACTTGGGTGTTGAGACCATCATGAAGCGCTTGCCTTCTGTGTTCGAGATTGGTCACAACTTTGCCAACGTCGACATCACTAAAGAGCCTATTCCAGTGGTGCCAACTATCCACTACCAAATGGGCGGTATTCCTACCAACATCCACGGTCAAGTTGTGACACAAGACGCTAACAACCAAAGCGTGGTGGTCAACGGCTTGTATGCAGTCGGCGAGTGCTCTTGCGTGAGCGTGCACGGCGCCAACCGCTTGGGCACCAACTCTTTGCTTGACTTGCTAGTCTTTGGCCGCGCTGCCGGAAATCATGTGGTTGAATTTCATCAAAAAACAAAACACCACAAACATTTGCCCGAACACGCGGCAGACATATCGATTGCACGCTTGGCGCGCTTAGAGAGCAATAGCACGGGCGAGTATGCTCAAAACGTGGCTAACGATATTCGTGCTGCGGTTCAGTACCACGCAGGAGTTTTCCGCACCCAAAAATCGATGGATGAAGGTGTCCAAGAAATAGCTAAATTACGCCAACGTGTTGAGAATATTGGATTGAAAGATAAATCAAAAATCTTCAACACTGCACGTATCGAAGCGCTTGAGGTGGAAAACTTAATAGAAGCCGCACAAGCAACGATGGTCTCAGCTGCAGCCCGCCATGAAAGCCGTGGCGCACATTCTGTAGATGACTACAGCGATACACCCGAACATCCCAACGGTCGTAACGACACCGAATGGCACAAGCACACCCTGTGGCATCGTGATGGCAACAAGCTCACGTACAAGCCCGTGCAAATGAAGCCACTCACCGTGGACAGCATTCCCTTGAAGACCCGTACTTTCTGATCAGGCACACACCATGACAAAACGCACGTTTGAAATTTACCGCTACGACCCCGATACCGACGC
>JBAXNJ010000348.1:0-2364 GCA_037133815.1 Betaproteobacteria bacterium | reverse complement strand
AAACACTCAAATTCTCTGGTTTGATATATTTTTCAAATTTGAGGTACGACAAACTTTAGAGGTTGTAAAAATATGCGGCAAGCCTTAAAATTAGCTACTTTTGTAGCAAAGGAGTTTCTTCATGGGTATGCCAGTAAGAATTGACAACTTGCTTTATGAGCAAGCAAAAAACGAAGCCAAATCAGAACACCGCACAATTGCAGGCCAGATTGAGTTTTGGGCAAGTGTTGGGCGAGCTGCGATAGACAATCCAGAGTTGCCGGTTGACTTTGTTGTGCAAGTTTTAGCTTCAATGAAAGAACCTCGTAGCGACGCGATTGCTTTTCAACCTCGCAGTCACACATGACCTATCAAGCGGTCCAGACACGCAGATTTGCTCGTCAATACAAAAAACTGCATGACAACATTGCTGCAGATGTAGATGCTGCAGTTGATGCTGTGGTGAATTCTCCGAAGATTGGCGACAAGAAAAAAGGTGACTTATCGGCCTTGTATGTTTACAAATTTCGAAGTCAGGGACAACTTTATTTGCTCGGATACACGATTGGCGAAGAGCTCAAGTTAGTGTACCTCGAGGCAGTTGGACCCCATGAAAACTTTTACCGAGATTTAAAGTAGTTAGCGTGTCTCTACTACATGTGACACGGTTTTCACTTCCGACGCCGCTCAATTTGTCTAGTTCGAGCCCCGCGTGTAGATCCTAACTTTCGCCATAACTGGTTGGAACTCCTCACCAGGAGACGAACCCATTCTGGCTTTCAAACATCCCTATTACTGTAATCTCGCAGTGCCAGCTGCACCTGTACCCTTGCCATCTCTGCGATCCCAAGATTCGGCAACACTTTTGCAATCAGATGCGCGATGGCTTCGTTGAGGATGACTTGCCGCCTAATTGGTATACGAGCTGTATTGAAGTCTTTCAGGTACTCGTCGATCTCGTAGGCTGCTTTGCCCAGTTGAAAGCTAGCGTGACGCAAACACTTTTTGGCCTCTTCTCTCACCCGCCGGGCCTCTTTGGACCTTAACTGCTCCACTTCTTCATCTTCATCCATGTCCACTGCCCAGTTGATTGCTATAGGTACAGTTTTATTTCATATGGGCTACTGGGCAACCTAAACTTGATGACCCGCCAATTTGAACGGATTCCAACACAAGAAATCACGACAATAAATTGGTTGGCAATAAGCTGGTTCAGCCATAAAATGTCAGGCTATAAGCACTTCGACGGAGAAATACGATGTTGCTCACAGCAGTTATCACTGAAGACGAAGAAGGTGGATTCATTGCCTTGAACCCAGAAACTGGCACTACCACCCAAGGTGAAACTTATCAAGAAGCCATTAACAATTTGAAAGAGGCTCCTTCTTTGTATCTCGATGAGTTCTCAATGAAGATACACAGTCATCCAGTGATGACAACGTTTGAAGTCAGACATGCCTAAATTTTCCGGTTTACAAAAAGCATCAAGTTCTAGCCCCGGATCCACCACCTAACTTTTGCACTCCGTGATTTGAGACCCAGGCCTGCTTCAAATTAATTTATTGAAACACTCTGATATGAATTAGGAGTAGCTAAGTCAATTGCAGTAACAATTGCTTTTATATTTTTTTGAATCCTGGGCCAACTTGTAGTGCCAAGAACAACAAGAGCAATTTTCCTTTGTGTCAAATTTTGCTGATACCGAAGGTTCGTATCGGTAGTGACTAAAACCTCAAATCCATCTTTCTCAGCTGCGGTTAATAGCTCACCATTCTTCAGAGTTGCCCAACCAAGCTCATAGGCTGTTGCCACATGGTGAGACGAGATATGGCTTCTTAATGGAACGGGTGTGCCTTGATCAAACAAAACTTTCAAGGCTAATGAACCGCCATCACACTTTTAGCGGCATGCTCTAAAACGCTGCGAGCATGCAGCAAATCTACTCCGGGAAATAACTCAACAAACTCGTTGACAGTTACACCATCCTCTAGATTTTCAAACAAAGCAACAACAGGTACGCGGGTACCTCTAAACACCCAAGCTCCGCTAACAAGCTCGGGGTTCAGTTCTACGGCAGGACAGGAGTTCCAATCAATCATGGGCAAATGTTAAATCCTCATTGTGTTTAAAGCAACCAAAATAATTGAGGAACCCACGAACTGCAAACTTATTACACGTGCTATTCCACGGTTTTCACTTCCGATGCCGCTCAATATGTCTAGTTCAGTGTCCGCGCATGGAGTCTAACTTTCACCACAACAGGTTCTAGACCCACGCCTGGCTTCTAACTTTTCGAGTGCAAAATGACAGCGCTGAGTGCAAAATCTACGAAAGTGCTGGAAAAATTGTAATTTACAATTTTTGGTCAATTACACGAAATATTAC
>JBAXNJ010000347.1:0-2376 GCA_037133815.1 Betaproteobacteria bacterium | reverse complement strand
AGCAACTACCGCACTCATTTGCTAGGCCCCTGCCAATCTTGGCAATGCGATAGGTTGAAGTGTGCAATTTGACGGCCCGCAACCCGCACGGGTAAGTTCTCGAGCACATCACAACGGGCAAATTGCGTATCGCCGACTGGTGGTGCAAAACTCATCAAAGACCAATCGATCCAAATCACATCTTCATGCGGTGAAAACCGACCAAACCAAATATCGAATTGGTCGCCGTGGGCATTGACCACCTTCACAGGCATGGGACGGGCATACCAAGCGATACGACTCGCTAGCGTCCAATTGGTCACTGCGAGTGTTGGAACATTTTTCTCTTTGGCCCAGCGCACACCAAGTTCTGCGGCTTGTGACCATCCATGCAAATCTGCAAATGGATTTTTCGCTGCTTCGTCGACACCAACACCCGGAGGTGTCAGGGCTTGCTTTTCGTTTTCAGATGTGAATCCACCCGTCAACATGAGGGCGAACATAGCCGCGCAAATAAGGGCTTGGAGAGCCAATACCCACTTCACAATGCGCGGGTGATCTGCAATCAAACCCACAACACCTGCAGCGATCATCGGTAACAAAGCGATGAAAAATGGTGCTACCCAGTGCGGCAAGGTGCTGCCCCTGCCTGATAGGTAAAACAACAACAACACACCTGGAACTCCAAAAGATGCAACAAAGAAGCCTGCCGCGGGATGTTGAGTTTTTTGCGAAGACAGATTGGGCGCAGAAACTGTTGCGTTGGCGTGATACGACTTACCAGACTGCGCATGCTTTCTTAGAGCCCAAGGCGCTATCAAGCCAAACGAAACAATGACCACCACCACATAAAGCAACAATTTGCGTGCTTGCCATGCTTTACTACCCGCTGCGTGGTTTGCTTGGTACACAAACGAGGCCCAATCGTTTATGGCATTCCAGTAAAGCACAGGCATCACACTCAGCAAAGCCACTACAAAAGCTAGCCAAGGTCCAAGTTGTAATAACCAACGGTAGCCTTTGTAGCGACATAGGGCCAACACAACGCCCAATGCCAAAAGTACTGCGGTGTATTTGGCCAAACCGGACAAGCCCAATGCAAGGCCTAGCAAAAGCCAAGTCACTATCTGATTCGAATTGACATCTGCTTGGTTACTGACAAACTTTTGGTTAGCATTTTTCTTTTTAGGTAACGCTTCATTAGGTTGGCAAAGTTGCCAAGTCAGCCACATCACCCAACAGGTAAGCGGCATCAACAAAGCATCGGGTGTTAAGGCAAAACCCAGCAAATGCGGAATGGGGCTGAGCAGTAGCAACAGCAGATCCACACGTAAACCAAACACAGAACTCTTGGCGATTTGCGGATACAGCGCATCACCTAAACGCATCACACCCCAAGCAGTGAGCAACCATGCCAACATGGGTACCACACGCATCCACAAGTTAGCGCCACCGAATTGCAAAAACACCCACTGCAACCAACCTACTAAGGGCGGGTGGTCGTAATAACTCCAGTCCAGGTGAGAAGCGTAAAGCGCGTAATGCGCTTCATCTGGCGAGAGGTCGATGAGCGCACCCATGACAAGGTGCAGCAGAACGCCTACACCAACGCCCATCCAAACTCTGGTGGTCCAAAGCGTCACATCAGCCTTTGCGTTTTTGGGGCCACACAAAAAGTGATGTGGTCACGTAATTCCACATCAGCCCCACCAAAATGCCGGCCAAGCCAGAGAACAACCAGTAACCCCAGTCGCTATATATATAGGATGCAACGCCGACATTCGAGGCGGCACCAATGCCGCAAGCCAGCATGAATTTCACCACCCCACCC
This sequence comes from Betaproteobacteria bacterium, assembly GCA_037133815.1. Taxonomy (GTDB): domain Bacteria; phylum Pseudomonadota; class Gammaproteobacteria; order Burkholderiales; family Burkholderiaceae_C; genus Limnohabitans. Next base: position 566 of record JBAXNJ010000347.1, on the reverse strand, counting down.
CCCCACGCCCAGCCGTGCAACTGTTTGTCACGATAAGTCAGTGCGTTGTTGAGGAAGAAGTTAAACACCATCGATATCAACACCGCCGAGGTTTGCGCCACCACAAACGGCATAGACAGCACGGCCATGCCCGTCCACAAAATACTCAAATGCACCAACACACCCACTGCACCGACGCTGGCAAAAGACACCAATTGCACAGGGATGTAGCGACCGACGGTTTTGTCTGCCAAAAGCATGAGGTAATCCCATGCCACACGGTTGTCTAGTTTGCTTTCACCCGCTACGCGAAGGCCAAAACGAAATGGAATTTCTTTGATTCTTAAAGTCTTCGGTGAGGAGACCACCACATCCACCAAAATTTTGAATCCCATGCTCGAGAGCTTGTAGACCGCATCTTCGATCACATGGCGGCGCAACATAAAAAAACCGCTCATCGGATCTTTGATGGTTAAGCCCAATAAACGCTGGCTCAAAGTGGTGGCAAATAGGCTGGTGTTGCGTCGGCTATCGTCCCAGTCACCCACACTGCCACCTTCCATGTAGCGGGTACCAATCGCGAGGTC
>JBAXNJ010000346.1:0-2395 GCA_037133815.1 Betaproteobacteria bacterium | reverse complement strand
ACAGGAGTGATGCGCCGAATAATGTTAGCCGGGCTTTCTTGTACCAAGTCCGCTGCGTGCATGTCTTTCACTAGTGTTTCAATATGCCCCATGCATGCGCTGAGTGCTTTAGCGTCTGCATCAAAGATTTTGACTTGCAAACCAGCGCGCGCAAAGACCATGGCCCATGCGCGACCAATCAAGCCAGCGCCAACGACGCCAGTTTTTGAGGAGTGGGTAAAAGTTGTCATTGCGCGAGAGTCTCCACGTTACCGTCTACTGAAAGGCTTTGCCCTGAAACATTTGCGCCTGCAGGAGAACATACAAAAACAATTTGTGCCGCAATATCTTGGGCGGACACCATACGACGCAAAGACACACGCTCTAATGCACGTGTGCGCATAGCTTCTAGACTGATGCCAAAAGTTTCGGCTTTTGCACTAAGAACGCGGTCTTGGCGAGCGCCTTCTACGATGCCGGGCAAGATGGCGTTCACGCGAATTCCACTAGGGCCCAATTCCATCGCCCAGGTTTGCGTCAAACCGATCACCCCAAACTTGGTGGCGGAATAGGGAGAGCGCAAAGGAAACCCATGGCGGCCAGCTGCAGAAGAAATATTGATGATGCTGCCGCCCTTGGCTTTTTTAATCAAAGGCACAGCACTGCGCGTACACAAAAAAGCGCCTGTGAGATTGACGTCTAGTGTCTGTTGCCATTCGTTAAGAGCGGTGTCTTCAATCGCGGCGGTTGGCCCCGCAATACCAGCGTTGTTCACCAATATATCTAGTTGGCCCCAGCGCTTTTGAATCTCGGCAAACATCGAGAGCACTTGGGCTTCATTGCCGACATCGGTGTGACTGATATGTACTTGGGGATACTGTGCTTTGGTTTTATCTAAGGCCGCGCGATCTACATCGCATATGTGCACTTCGGCACCTTGTTGCAACAGGGCTTCTGTGATGGCCAAGCCAATACCCTGCGCACCAGCCGTCACCAAAGCGCGCTGGCCGGTGAGTTGAAAGTTAAGTGAAGCAGTCATTTACATCCAAAGAATTTTTTTACGGTAATCGAGGTCAGTAAGCAAAGGCTCAGCGGGACCTTGATGGAAAACGGAACCACGCTCCAGAGCAAAAACGCGATCTGCAAGAGTAAGAACCAAGTCCAAGTTATGTTCAACAATAATGATCGAGACCTCTGAACGAAGCCTATCAAAAACCGAGAACAGGTCTTGAATGACGGCAGGGGCGAGGCCCTCAAAAGGCTCATCGAGCAGTAAAAGTTTTACATTCCCTGACAGTGCTCTTGCGACCGCCACCATCTGTTGCTCGCCCCCAGAAAGATAGTCCGCGTGCGTATCCATTCGGTCTCGAAGCTTAGGAAAGTAACTCAGCACTTTCTCTTCATCCCAAAAGACGCCGCCGATATTTAAATCTCTTCTACAAAGCCGACCAAGCGCCAAATTGTCACGAACACTCATGCCAGCAAACAAGCCGCGCCCTTGTGGTACGTAGCCTATTCCCAGTCTTGCAATGGTAGGAGCGCTAAGACCAGCTATTTCGACGCCGTCCAATTGAATGCTTCCGTTGAGGGGCTTTACAAGACCAATCAGTGACTTTAGAAGTGTTGTCTTTCCTGCGCCATTTCGACCCAATAAAGCAACGATCTCTCCGTGCATGACATCAATCGATGCGCTATTCAAAATATGACTCTTATCGTAGAAAGCGTCTATATTTTTATATGTCAGCAAATATTTAGATTTATTGGATTGGACGTTAGTTCTGCCCGTTACGGGTGGGATTCCAGTTCCCGTATAAACCGTTTGCACACGAACATCCTCGCGTGCTTCCTTCGGTGTTCCAGACATGAGAACTTCACCTTGGTTCATCACCGTCACAGATTGAGAAAAACCAAGCACACGGTCGATATCGTGCTCCACAATTAAAACGGGCACGCCGCTAGCAACAGTAGTGACTAAACGAGAAACACGCTCACGCTCAGCAGCGGCCAAGCCAGCAAGGGGCTCGTCTAAAAGTAGAACGCGAGGGTGACTACCTAATGCGACACCTAGATCCACAAGGCGCTGCCCACCATATGAAAGGGACCCTGCCTCAGCCTTTTCTATTCCCATCAAACCCAGAAACTTAAGTAACTCTTGTGTCTGCTCATTAACAAGCTGAAAGGAGTTGACATTTCGCCACACATTAAAACGCCCTGGATGCTGCGCTTGGATGGACAGCCTTAAGTTTTCCTCAATGCTTAGTCCTTTAAATAGGTTGGTGATTTGAAATGATCGAGCAAGTCCCATTCTGCATATCAGGTTGGCGGGCTTGCCTTCGATTCTTTGTCCATTTAGTGTGATGGTCCCTTTATCAGGGGTAAACATTCCTGAAATTAAGTTAAAGGCAGTTGTTTTACC
>JBAXNJ010000345.1:0-2396 GCA_037133815.1 Betaproteobacteria bacterium | reverse complement strand
ACTTGGATTTCTGATGTCGACCACGTTTTCGCGATTGTTAGCGACCCACGCAGCCCAGCGCCCAAGCGCGAGCGCGATGCGTGAAAAAGAATACGGCATTTGGCAAAGCGTGGATTGGGCAACCATGTTGCAGATGGTGACGCATATGGCCTGTGGCCTTCACCAAGCGGGCTTGCAACGTGGTGAACATATGGTCGTGATTGGCGCGAACCGCCCCCGTTTGTACGCCACCATGTTGGCTGCGCAAGCCTTGGGCGCTATTCCGGTGCCGCTTTACCAAGATGCTGTGGCAACGGAATGTGTATTTCCCATCAATAACGCCGAGGTGCGTTTTTGCGTGGTGGAAGACCAAGAGCAAGTCGACAAAATGTTGGAAGTAAGAGAGCAGTGTCCGCAAATTAGTCATATCTTTTATGACGATCCTCGCGGATTACGCAAATACGATGCGCCTGGACTTTCGTCCGTCGAAGAATTATTGGCCGCTGGCGAAGTCTTCACCAAACAACGTCCTGATTTTTATCTGCAAGAGGTCGACAAAGGCCATACAGATGATGTTGCTGCGATGTTCTTCACTTCAGGCACTACCGGTAACCCCAAAGGTGTAGTGCATACCCACAACTCCTTAATCAACCGTGCCCAAGCGGGTGCCAACTTTGACCACCTGACGCACGATGAAGATGTGTTGGCCTATTTGCCACCCGCATGGATTGGCCAAAATATTTTCAGCTATGCCCAGTGGTTGGTATGTGGGTATGTGGTGAATTGCCCCGAGTCTGCTGCCACCGTGATGATCGATTTGAAAGAGGTTGGGCCTACCTATTACTTCGCACCACCCCGTGTGTTTGAAGGCTTGCTCACCAGCGTGATGATCCGCATGGAAGATGCCAGCAGTATCAAACGCAGCATGTTCCATTACTTCATGGATATTGCGCGTAAATATGGCCCTGCCAAGATGGATGGGCAATCGGTTGGATTGGTGGCAAGTTTGTTACTTGCCTTGGGCAATTTATTTGTCTATGGCCCACTGCGCAACACCTTGGGTTTTAGCCGTGTGCGCGTGGCGTACACCGCCGGTGAAGCCATTGGCCCAGACTTGTTCCGTTTTTATCGCTCGATTGGTATCAACCTCAAGCAACTCTACGGTTCCACCGAGACTGCTGTGTTTGTTTGTTTGCAACCCGATAACGAAGCGCGGGCTGACACTGTGGGCGTGCCTTGCGAAGGTGTAGAAATCAAAGTCGCGGACAACGGTGAGATTTTGGTGAAGTCCAAAGGATTGTTGAAGGAATACTACAAAAACCCAACAGCTACAGCAGAGGTGTTAACAGCCGATGGTTGGTACCACACCAGCGACGCTGGCTTTCTAGATGCGAATGGCCATTTGAAAATTATTGACCGCGTCAAAGACGTAGGTCGCATTAGCGGCGGCATCAACGATGGCGCCATGTTTGCGCCTAAGTATGTGGAAAACAAACTCAAGTTTTTTCAACACATCAAAGAAGTGGTGGCCTACGGCGACCAACGTGACAAAGTCTGCGTGATGATCAACATTGACTTTGATGCCGTGGGTAACTGGGCCGAGCGTCGCAACTTGCCTTATGCGGGCTATACCGATTTAGCGCAAAAGACCGAGGTGTATCAGCTCATCAAAGAATGCGTGGAATCAGTGAATGCAGACTTAGCGCAAGACAAGTTGTTAGCGGGTAGTCAAGTCAGCCGCTTCTTAGTCTTACACAAAGAACTAGATGCTGACGATGGTGAGTTAACGCGAACCAACAAAGTGCGCCGTGGTTTTATCGCTGAAAAATACGATGTCTTGATCGATGCTTTGTACGGCGGTGCTACTGAGCAATTTATCGAAACCCAGGTGAAATTTGAAGACGGACGCACTGGCAGTGTCAGCGCCACCTTGCGTATCTTGGACTCCAAAACCTTTGCGCCGGTGGGGCAAGCGGCATGAGTAAAAAAATAGGCGATGTCATTCTCGACGTCCATAACATCAGCTTGCGCTTTGGTGGTGTGAAAGCGCTGACTGATATTTCTTTCGATGTGTGTGAGCACGAGGTGCGCGCCATCATCGGCCCTAATGGTGCTGGCAAAAGCTCGATGCTCAATTGCATCAACGGTGTTTACACACCTCAAGAAGGCACGATCACTTTTCGTGGACAAACCTTTGACCATATGGACAGCCATGCGGTCGCCAAGATGGGTATTGCACGCACCTTCCAAAACTTGGCGTTGTTCAAAGGCATGAGTGTTTTAGAAAATATCATGACAGGTCGCAACTTGCGTATGAAGAGCAATCTTTTTTTACAAGCCTTGCGTATTGGCCCAGCTGAAAAAGAAGAAATTGCGCACCGCGAAAAAGTCGAGCACATCATCGACTTCCTTGAAAT
>JBAXNJ010000344.1:0-2398 GCA_037133815.1 Betaproteobacteria bacterium | reverse complement strand
ATCGTTCCAGATTTCACCAATAGCCCCGAAATCAAACTCCATAAAGGCAAACCTGGCACGTTGCCTGCCCATATGTGTGTGATGAGTTCTGCGCCCACCGCCTTAGTCCAACCACCGGTAATGCGTGGCTGAAATTCATCCAACATTTTGGGGTTGCTGAAGTCCTCTGCAATGAAGCGATGTAATTGCAGTGCACGAAAAGTTTGTAAATATTGGCTGAAGTTGTGGCGCAACATCGTTGCGTCCATACCAGTCGCTATGGGTAACAGCGTATCTAAGCGTTTTCTATCTTCATTATTTACGTCAAGCAATCTCAGAATCGCTTGATCAATGACACGCACGATCTCAGAAACATCCATTGTTTTAATTTGCGCGTTACAAGCATTTTTTACACTTTGCGTCACCACTAGCATTTGGGCTGGCATCAAGATGGGGACTCTCACCTCCAACCGGGAATCTTTATCGCCATATTCCAAGGTATGCCACGCAAGTTCCTCTTGCGAAATACCTGGAACGTAACCTGCGGTGAAACGCAATATGCTCATATGCGTGCTGCTTGTAGAAATTCGTCAACTGCCAAAGAGCAGCCTTTGGCTTGCGAGCCTTGCGCTCTGCCGAGTAATACGAAGCCTTCGTCCGTGGCAATACCAACATCTTCTGTCAGTATGGTGGTGACCGAGTTGTAGTTGGCTAGGTCTGTGTGCACCAAGATACCGCGTTCACCTTGTGGCATTTCTTGTCCGCTGATCGGATCAATAACTCTCGTGCGCAGCCAGTGCGGTCCGCGTTTAACAGATGGGGTTGTGGTATTTCCTGCGTCATATAACTGGGTGCTGAGTTCAGTCATGCCATACATATTGAAACAGTGCGAGCGTGGCACCCCAAACTTGTTGGACAGTTGTTCATAAAAACTATCTGCTTCAATCTCACGTGATTGGCCCTTGAAGCCGCCTGTATCAAACAACCAACTTGAGGTTGGAAGTTTGAAATCAAGCCCCGCAGCATTCAAGGCATCCATGGCGTGGACCAAGCTGTAGCTAGCGCCTAAGAGAGCGAATGGTTCACCAAACTTCACAGCATATTGCAGAGTTTTCGATAGTCCTTTGATATCTAAGCCGCTAGGACCCATGAAGTAGCTGCTGTCTTGGGTCCCAAAGTGCTTTAGTGATAAGTTGAGGTAATGCGCAAGAGACGAGTCGGGCATCATGTCAACAGGTGGAAAGAGAATTCCCATGCGTATCTTTGGCAGTTTTTGCATCAAGTGCTGCTCAAAGTTGCGCCGCATTGACGTGTCGTAGACCAAAAGGGAAGGGTGGTAGTGCCGGCCTTTGATATCACCGCGCGTAGTTCCACTGGTCATGAAGACGCGCTCACAGTTATGGGTAGGCGTACATGTCAGGTCAAGGTCTTTGAATGCATTGATCGGTACTGCTGGAATATCGTGCCAATGCGTGACAGTAAGCGGCGTTTTGCCACGCATTTGGCAAAAGCGTTGAAACGGCAGATTGAATTGCGCTTGGTGCTTAAAAAGGCGCAAAGCCATCGCATTAAACGCAGAATCATCTACCTCTTGCAAATGCAAGAAATCCATTAACTCTTGTTCAATACTTGACGCGTCGTGTTCCATGTTGTCCATCACTACAACGGCAGGGGGCTAACGCAGATTCGGAGTGTGTGGGGGGTTAACCCAGTTCCGGTTCTTGAAACTAGCTTCCCTGCGCGAGGATTACCTCAATCAGGTTCAAAGGGACTTTCTCAGTAAGTGCCACCTTATTGGCACCAACACCCCTAGCGGATGCACTCAACTAGTAAGTGCGTATTGATTCTAATGTATCTACAACAAACTAAATAGTGCCTAATCCTTTTGGATTTAACGACCTAAAGTCACGGGACGTCCACTTTGTGCGCTGGACTTAATCGCTTCTAAGGTGGCTGCAATATCTAAACTGGCGGCGGTAGTTTTAGTGATCGCCTCTGTATCATTTTCTCTTATTACCTGCGCAAAAGCCTCTGCGGCAAACCGAAAACCGCTACCAGTGACGGAGTGCACTTCTTCATATGGAATGGTGTTGAGAATGCCTTTACGAATACGCATTTGGCTGGGTAAATAGTTCCAGTGATGTTGGTTATTCTCGCTGGTGTGGTTCAGGTACTCAGTCTCAATCGTTCCATGCGATCCCACAATCGTTGCCCTGCGGTGGGTAGCGCCATCCATAGCGCAAGACATTTGGGCTCTGCGGCCATCTGCATAAATCAAGGTGGCCATCATGGCAATGTCTACGCCGCTCGTTGCCCAATTGGCGTGGGCGATGACTTGTTGTGGGGCGCAACCCATGACCAGACGAATCAAACTCAAAGGGTAACTTCCTGCATCTAGTAAAGCACCACCACCTAATTC
>JBAXNJ010000343.1:0-2401 GCA_037133815.1 Betaproteobacteria bacterium | reverse complement strand
ACCGTGAAAGCGTCACAGTACTCCGCGAGTGATATTGGAATCTCTGTACTTGTTTACAAGCTTCCTCAAGTTATAAATTCACAGTCAAAAGAAGCAAGTCCAGTTGTGATTTTTTCACACGGTCGTACTGGAACAATAGCTGGAAGAGCGGCACTAAAAAATCCAGTGAATCCAAATATTGTTCGCTACTGGCACAGTCATGGTTATTCAGTTGTTGCAGCTATTCGGCCGGGCTATGGAGATAACAGTTCCATAGATCCAGAAGACCACGGAGTAAAGTGGACAGGAGATACTTGTTCTGGCGAGGCGGATTTTCAAAAAACTGCCAATGCTGCAAATCATGCAGATAAGTCTGTTCACACATGGCTTACATCACAGGAATGGGTAAAAAGAGATCGACTCTTGTTAGTTGGACAATCTGTCGGTGGATTTGCAACGGTCAACGCTTGCGGATTAAACTGGTCAGGAGTGATTGGGTGTATTAATTTTGTTGGTGGTGCGGGAGGCAATCCCACGGCATCCCCAGGAAAATCCTGCAAGCCTGAACGTATTAGTGAGGTTCTTAGTAACGCAGCTAAAACAACTATTGTTCCAAGTCTGTGGCTTTATTCTGCTAACGACAAATTTTGGGGCGAGGAGCCACCTAAACAATGGTTCAAATCATTCCAAGAGATAGCCAAAGCAGCTGGGCACAATGCAAAATCAGAATTTTTTGCAGCTCCAGCTGTTGGTGAAAACGGTCACTCTATGCAAGTTAATGGAATGAAATTTTGGACACCAGTAGTTGATAAGTGGCTTGATCAAAATCGTTTTTAAAGACTATAACTAATTTACATTCGCTCCCAATTTGCTTCATTTCAAAACGAGCGTTTTCGCTATAGAAGCATTAATTTGAGTTGAAAATTACTCAATGCTGCAGAATTTATTTTATTCATCTAAGATCGAATTTAGATTTTCAGAGCTTTTGAATAAAGTTTGGGGTCTAGAAGGATGTCCTTTAAAAGGACAACTTGTGCGTATGAATTGCTGTTTAAGGTTTGGCTTCGGCGGGTGAGCCGTGCAGTCGGCATCTAGTGTCGTTTTACACGACGGTTCATACCAAGCCATCAGGCTGGACTGGAATTCAGCCCTATCACCCTAACTTTTTATTTTGAGTAAATAGTCAAAAAACTAAATGGGAAGGCGTCCCAGCTTTCACTGGGACGAAGGGGGCTTTGATAGCATCACCGTATACTTATTTGGCGACGCCCCGCGACACATCCATGATCAACCTTGTCGCGAGATACAAGCGCGGTTCGATCGAGTCAATGTGTACGTATTCATTGTCGTTGGAGTGGGCGCCAAAACTCGCAAGTCCAAAACGTTCCAGCACTGGCTTGTCGTTACCGAGGGCGGCAAATGCAGCGTCGGTACCGCCACCGGCAACGCTATCGCTAACGGTCAGTGTCTTCCCGATTTCGGCATAAATGTTCTGTGCATGTTTGCCAATGGCGGCGGCTGTCGGATTGAACTGTAAGGGTGGACGACGACGCTCAAAGGTCATATCTACTTTGGTCTCGGGGATAAGCTGTTTGGTGATGGTCTCACGAATTTTCTTTTCCAGCCCTTCGTAGTCCGCTATTCTGATAACGCGTATATCGGCAGCGCCCGTAGCCTCGGCGGGAATCACGTTGCGGTTAGTGCCGCCGCTGACCATGGTCCAATTCATCTTGACGCCTGTGGCGGGATCGGAAAAGTCTTTGGTTTGCAGCATTTGGTGCGACAACTCATAAATTGCATTGCGACCACGTTCAGGAGCTGACCCTGCATGCGAAGCCTTGCCAGTGACTTTCAGGGTGACGGCAGCAATACCCGCTGTCGCAAGCGACAGGGAGTCGGATGAGATCGATGTGCCTTCATGCGACATCGTGAGATCATGTTCCGCGCCAAGCTTGCCTATGAGATGGCGGCTTCCTGGCGAGCTGATTTCTTCATCGCCATTGATCATCACGGTTATAGTGCCATAGTCTCGAAAATTCATCGCCTTCAACATCGCGACTGTGTGCAAGATGACGGCAATACCAGCCTTGTCGTCGCCGATGCCTAACCCATAGGCGCGGTTGCCATCGATGCGGAACGGCTGTTTGGCGAGCATGCCCTTCAGATAAACCGTATCCATATGCGCAATCAGCAAGATCTTTTTGCTACCTGTGCCCTTGAACGTGGCTTTGACCATGCGGCCGATTTTCGCGGGGGTATCGTGCATACGGTAAGTATCCGCACCCGGCTCGATGCACTCAACTTCGCCACCCAAGGCTTTGAGACGGTCGAAAATCACTTGCGAAATCCGGTCCAGTCCTTCGCGGTCGCCGCTGCCAGATTCAATATTGACAAGTTCCTTGAGTGTGTCGAGGAGCGGTTG
>JBAXNJ010000342.1:0-2402 GCA_037133815.1 Betaproteobacteria bacterium | reverse complement strand
CTAGTCGGCTGGCCAGCACAGGGTCTTCACCGAACGCGGCTTTGTGCATGCGAATAGCTTCTTCGGCTATTTCAAAAATGCCAATACCTTCCACACGGCTTGGCGTACCGGTGAAATACTTTTTCACTGTCTCGGTATTGATACCGATCGCTTCGAAAAGTTGCGCGCCGCAATACGACATATAGGTCGACACGCCCATCTTGGACATGATCTTTGAGAGGCCTTTGCCAATCGCTTTGACGTAGTTGTATGTGGCTTTTTCTGTTGACAAATCAGCAGGCAGGTCTTTGTGCAAAGCGGCCAAAGTTTCCAAAGCCAGATAAGGGTGCACGGCTTCTGCGCCATAACCCGCTAAAACAGCAAAGTGATGCACTTCGCGTGCGCTGCCAGTCTCAACCACTAGGCCAGCAGTTGTTCGCAACCCTTCACGCACCAAATGTTGGTGCACCGCTGACAAAGCCAGGGCTGCTGGAATAGCAACCCGTTCTGCGCTTATGAATAGGTCGCTGATGATCAAAATGTTTTTGCCGCTGCGGATGCTGTCCACCGCTTCTGCACACAACGACGCCAACTGCGCCTCAACACCTTCATGGCCCCATGACACGGGGTAAGTGATGTCCAAAGTCGCGCTCTTGAATTTGCCTTGGGTGTAGGTTTCTATATTGCGCAACTTCGCCATATCGGCAAAGTCCAAAATCGGTTGGCTGACTTCCAAGCGCATCGGCGGATTGACTTGGTTGATGTCAAGCAGGTTTGGCTTGGGTCCAACAAACGAGACCAGCGACATCACGATCGCTTCGCGAATCGGGTCGATGGGTGGATTGGTAACTTGCGCGAACAACTGCTTGAAGTAGTTGTAGAGCGATTTATTTTTGCTGGATAACACGGCCAAGGGACTGTCGTTGCCCATCGAGCCAATGCCTTCTTCGCCGTTGATGGCCATGGGGGCCATTAAGAATTTGATGTCTTCTTGGCTGTAGCCGAAGGCTTGTTGGCGGTCTAGTAAAGAGGCTTGTGAAATGTTAGTTGCGTATCTGGTGGAGGTAATGTTTGCGTTTGTATTTGTGACTTTGCTGGATCCCGACCCTGTAAGCGAATTTGTTGCTGAGCCAATGTTGTCGCGCCCCTTTACATCATCAAGTTTGATGCGAACGTTCTCGATCCACTGTTTGTATGGACGGTTGTTGGTCAACCCGGCTTTGAGTTCTTCGTCATCGATCATGCGACCTTGTTCCAAGTCAATCAAGAACATCTTGCCGGGCTGTAAACGCCACTTGCGCACGATCTTGCTCTCAGGCACTGGCAACACGCCAGACTCAGATCCCATGATCACCATGTCGTCGTCAGTGATGCAGTAGCGTGAAGGACGCAAACCATTGCGGTCCAAGGTCGCGCCGATTTGTCTGCCGTCGGTAAAGACAATCGATGCTGGGCCGTCCCATGGCTCCATCATCGCTGCGTGGTATTCGTAAAACGCTTTGCGACGCTGGTCCATGGTGGCGTGGTTTTCCCATGGCTCGGGAATCATCATCATCACCGCTTGGCTGAGTGGGTAGCCCGCCATGGTGAGCAACTCTAAGCAGTTATCAAAAGTCGCGGTGTCGGATTGATCAGCAAAGCTAATGGGGTATAGCTTGCGCAAATCGTCGCCCAACACGGGGGAAGCCATCACGCCTTCGCGCGCCTTCATCCAATTGAAGTTGCCTTTGACCGTGTTGATCTCGCCGTTATGCGCGACATAGCGATACGGGTGGGCCAAAGGCCACTCGGGGAATGTGTTGGTCGAAAAGCGTTGGTGCACGAGCCCCAATGCAGAGACGCAACGCGCGTCGGCCAAGTCTTTGAAATACGTGCCCACTTGGTCAGCCAACAAAAGACCTTTGTAAATAATCGTGCGGCTTGACATGCTCGGCACGTAATATTCCTTACCGTGTTTCAAATTGAGATGTTGAATCGCGGCGCTGGCAGTTTTGCGGATGACATATAACTTGCGCTCGAGGGCGTCTTGCACGATTACGTTGCTGCCGCGGCCGATAAAGAGTTGGCGGATGACTGGTTCTTTTGCGCGCACTGTGGGAGACATAGGCATGTCTAAGTTCACAGGCACATCGCGCCAACCTAATAAAACTTGACCTTCCGCCAAAACCGCACGCTCTAGCTCTTGCTCGCAGGCCAAACGTGACGCATGTTCTTTAGGCAAAAACACCATGCCAACGCCATACTCGCCAAACGCGGGCAAAGTCACGCCGACCTTGGCCATGTCTTCACGGAACAAGGCGTCTGGAATCTGAATCAAGATACCCGCGCCGTCGCCCATCAAGGCGTCCGCGCCGACCGCGCCGCGGTGGTCGAGGTTTTCCAAAATTTTGAGTGCCTGCCCCACGATCGCATGGCTTTTTTGG
>JBAXNJ010000341.1:0-2408 GCA_037133815.1 Betaproteobacteria bacterium | reverse complement strand
CACACACCGCAATGATGAACAAACGGTAGTGGCCCATGCCCAATTCCCAAGGCGTGCCAGTTCCTAATTCGGTGCGGCCTTTGAGCCACTCAGGCAGTTGCATGATTTGCTGCTGCGAGCCTACGAAGTAATCGACAGAGGCCACCGCCATAAAGGCCAGCCCAATTGAAAACAACACTTGGTCCAAATGGGGTTTGCGGTACATCGGCCGGTACAAAGTTCGCTCTAAAACAGCGCCAAGCAGCGCCGTACCCGCAAACGCCAAGGGCAAACACACCAAAAAAGGCACCTCAAAACGCTGCATCAGCACCACGGTGAGGTAGCCCCCCACCATGGCAAAAGCGCCATGCGCGAGGTTGATGAAGTTCATCAACCCCATCGTCACCGACAAGCCTACGGCCAGAATGAAAAGCAGCATGCCATAGGCGATGCCGTCAAACAGAATCGTCACAGAGGATTATTTGGTTTTACCGGGGTCTTTGACGTCTTTGAGGGTTTCAAACTCTTGGTTATAGAGTTGGCCGTTGACCTTTTCTACCTTGCGGATGTAGATGTTGTGCACCACATCACGGGTTTGCGCGTCGATGAACATCGGTCCGCGTGGGCTCTCAAAAATCTGTCCCTTCATGGCCGCCAACAAGGCTTCGCCACTGCCACCTTTAGTGGCCTTGGCTGCTTCATAAATCACGCGCATGCCGTCGTAGCCGCCGACCGCCATAAAGTTGGGGCGCAAACCTGCATTGGCTTTCTCAAAAGCTGCGACAAACTTCTTGTTGACCGCAGAGTTGTGCGAGGTCGAGTAGTGGTGCGAGGTGACCACACCCACCGCCACTTCGCCCATGCCATTCAAAATATCGTCGTCGGTGATGTCACCGGTACCGATCAACTTGATGCCAGCCTTGTCCATGCCGCGCTCGGCAAATTGCTTCATCAGCGCTGAGCCAGCACCAGACGGCACAAATACAAACATCGCGTCGGGTTTGAGGTCACGCACTTTTTGCAGGAAAGGGGCGAAGTCTGGGTTGCGCATGGGCACGCGCAAGGAGTCGATCACTTGGCCGCCATTGAGCAAGAGGCGGTCTTTGAAATACTTTTCTGCGTCAATGCCTGGACCATAGTCAGACACCAAGGTCACGACTTTTTTAATGCCGTTGTTAGGCGCCCAATCCGCCATACTGACGGAAGCTTGTGGCAAGGTAAAACTGGTGCGAATGATGAAAGGCGAAGCCTCGGTAATGCTCGAGGTGGCAGCCGCCATCACAACCAGCGGTGTTTTGCTTTGGGTCGCAATAGGCGCAGTGGCCAAAGCCAAGGGCGTTAAACCGAAACCAGCCAAGACATTGACTTTGTCGTTGACGACCAATTCTTGCGCGATGCGCTTGGTCACGTCAGGTGCGCTGGTGTCGTCCTTGACGATCAACTCCACTTTTTTGCCGCCGACGGTATCGCCGTTTTGGGCCATGTAGAGACGCGCAGCCGCTTCAATTTGCTTGCCTGTAGAGGCAAAGGGACCGGTCATGGGCAAGATCAATCCGATCTTGAATTTGTCTTGGGCCATGGCGCTGCCAGCTGTTAACAGCAAGGAAGCGGCAACAGCGGACACGATGAATGCGCGTTTTGTCATTGGGGGAGTCTCCAAGGGTAAGGGGGAAAGAATGCTTTTGGGCAGGATGCGAAACCATGTACTTTAAACTGTTAGGCTGACTCCCGCTTCACAGGCGTCGCAAATTCTCTGCGTAGCCCTCATAGCGCGCCTCACCCACTAAGGATTTCTCCCCATGAAACGTCGATCCCTGCTACTGGCCGCTCCTTTGGGCTGGAGTTTGGCAAACATTGCTTTGGCGCAATCCGCCTACCCCAGCAAAACGATTCGCTACATCGTTCCCGTCTCGGCTGGCGGTGGTTCCGATATGGTGGGCCGAACGGTGTGTGAACGCTTGGGTCGCGTGCTCGGCCAAACCATCGTGGTCGACAACCTCGGAGGTGGCGGTGGCGTGATTGCTTCACAAACCACCGCCCGTGCCCCTGCAGACGGTTACACCTTGATGCAAGGCTACGTCGCCACCCACGGCACGGCGCCCGCTACGCGTAAGTTGCCCTACGACGCGATCAAAGATTTCACGCCGATCGGCATGATTGGCAGCACACCGAATGTGTTGTGCGTCAATGCAGCCATGCCAATTCAAGATGTCAAAAGTTTTCTTGATTTCGTCCGAAAAAATCCTGGCAAAGTCTCTTATGGCTCTGCGGGCGCTGGTTCGCTGACTCACCTCACGGCTGAACTTTTCAAACTCCAGACCGGTGCTTTTATGGTGCACATCCCATACCGCGGAATTGCCCCAGCCACTACCGATTTGATAGCCGGTCAAACCCAAGCAATGTTCCCCGGTTTAGCGGCCGCCCTGCCT
>JBAXNJ010000340.1:0-2413 GCA_037133815.1 Betaproteobacteria bacterium | reverse complement strand
ACCAGCACCAGCACCAGCACCAGCACCAGCACCAGCTGCTGCACCTCCAGCACCTGCAGTTGCACCGAGAGCTGCTCCTGCTGCGCAACAAGCACCTGCGGCATCAAAAGTAACGTACGCTGCTGACGCATTCTTTGATTTCGACAAAGCTACTTTGAAGCCAGCTGGCAAAGCCAAGTTGGACGACTTGGTTGGTAAAGTCAAAGGCATCAACTTAGAAGTCATCATCGCTGTTGGTCACACCGACGGTGTTGGCGCTGACGTCTACAACCAAAAACTGTCTGTCAAGCGCGCTGAGTCAGTGAAGGCTTACTTGGTGTCTAAGGGCATCGAGAAAAACCGCATCTACACTGAAGGCAAGGGCGAGAAGCAACCAGTGGCTGATAACAAAACCACAGAAGGCCGTACTAAGAACCGCCGCGTTGAGATCGAAGTTGTGGGCACACGCGCTAACTAATCTCTCGTAGATTGATCCATGAAACCCCGCCTTGGCGGGGTTTTTTGTTATTCGAGCGACAATAGAAATGATGCAAACCACACAAGATAACGTTGATCCCGCCGAGTTGGCTAAATTCTCAGAACTTGCCCACAGATGGTGGGACCCAGAGAGTGAATTTCGGCCCCTTCACCAAATCAATCCTTTGCGTTTGGACTGGATCAAAAGCTTGGTGCCCTTGCAAGGCAAAGAAGTCGTCGATATTGGATGTGGCGGCGGCATTTTGACCGACGCTATGGCCAGAAATGGCGCCTACGCGTTAGGAGCCGATTTGGCAACCAAATCGCTCAAAGTCGCACAACTCCATGCAATTGAGGCCCAAACGCCCAACGTGCGCTACCAAGAAATCAGTGCAGAAGATTTGGCCACTGAGCGCCCCGCGAGTTTTGATGTCGTCACTTGCATGGAAATGCTGGAGCATGTGCCTGATCCGTCTTCCATCGTGTGTGCCTGTGCCACATTGGTTAAGCCTGGTGGATGGGTGTTTTTCTCCACCCTAAACCGTAACGCCAAATCATTTTTATTTGCCATTGTCGGTGCCGAATATGTGTTGAATTTATTGCCGCGTGGCACGCATGAGTACGCTAAATTTATTCGCCCCAGTGAGTTGGCGCGCGACTGTCGCGAAGCTGGTTTGGAATGGAAGCAAACCCGTGGAATGCAATACAACCCAATTACGCGGCGCTATTGGATGAGTCAAGACACTAGCGTCAACTATTTGGTTGCGACGCAACGCCCAATTGAATAGCTGCTAAATAACGGCAGCTAAATTCATTAGATTTTTCACTTTAGGTAGATACATGCTTCAGCACATTCGCGCCGTTTTGTTTGACTTAGACGGAACCTTGGTCGATAGCGCGCCAGACCTAGGTGCGGCGGTTGACAAAATGCGCGTCACACGCGGTTTGCCCTCATGGCCATTAGAGGTCTATCGCCCGCTGGCTGGCGCAGGCGCGCGTGGCATGTTGCAAATTGCATTTGATATGACGCCAGAGCATCCAGAATTCATCGCCATGCGCGATGAGTTTTTTGACAACTACCAAAACGCTCTTGCTGTCAAAAGTAAATTGTTTGAAGGTGTTGAAGACGTGATTCGCGACATCGAATCGCGCGCTTGGAGTTGGGGCGTAGTTACTAATAAAAGTTCGCGTTTTACAGACCCGATGACCCAAGCCATGCCCTTATTCAAAAGTGCAGGCGCAATCGTCAGTGGCGACACTACGCCGCATGCCAAGCCGCATCCAGAGCCCATGTTTGAAGCGGCCCGCAGATTAGGTTTGCCGCCTGAGGTTTGTTTGTATGTGGGCGACGATGAGCGGGATATCGTCGCAGGTCGTGCTGCGGGCATGAAAACCGTCGCTGCGACTTACGGTTATTTGGGCGAAAAGAACGATTTCACCCTCTGGGGTGCAGATTTCCACATCCATGCACCGAAAGAGCTATTGCAATTGCTTGCAAAGGCCTAAAATAGGAGCCTTGGGGCTGCACTGGTTTCGACATCGGTTCGGACGCGTGGCAGGGCATGTCGAGGTTCTGTTACCTCGTAAAACAGCAGAAAAAAAACTAACTGCAAACGACGAACGTTTCGCACTCGCCGCTTAATCCGGTGAGCCTTGTAACAGTTGGCCGATAGGCTGGGTTAGGGTGAAGGGGGTGTTAAAGCCCCTCAAGTCCTAGCTACAAGGTAACTCATATTGGCTGGCATGACATCGGGCACCTTGATGTTGTGTGAGAAATAAGGATGCTGGTTGCATACATAGCGTGTCGCTGTGCGATGTATGTGACGAGACCCAAATCAGACGACTACACATGTAGAACTGTACGAAAAAGGCTGATGGACGCGGGTTCAAATCCCGCCAGCTCCACCATATGCATCGACAATGGCCGCTAGGTTTAACCATCTAGCGGCTTATTCAT
>JBAXNJ010000339.1:0-2413 GCA_037133815.1 Betaproteobacteria bacterium | reverse complement strand
GCAGGCGCCGCTTTGTCAGCGTTGATCAAAATATGGCTAGCACGGCGTTCTTCTAAGTTAGCCAAGCGTGCCAAGTTTTGTTCATAGAAGGTTTTGAGTTCAGACTCCGGTACCGTGACAGTTTTTTGGATAGAGGCTATATCCAAGATGACATAGTCGACATCCGCACGCTCTGGCGACTTGAACCTCTCGCCATTGGCTTTGTAATAGTCTTCAAATTCTGCATCTGTGGGTTTGATTTGCGCAACGAAATCAGAAGCTACAAACTTAGCCACTTGGATTTGGCGTTTTTCATAAAAAGCATTCAAGGTTACATCTGCCAATGCAGGGGTTGCAAAACTCGTGATGCCCAAACCTGCCATCACTTGGCGTGTCGACAAGTCAGAACGCACTTGCGCTTCAAAAGACTCAGGCGTTAAGCCTTGCGTGGCAAGTAGCTGGCGATAACGCTCTAGATCTAAGCTTCCGTCTGGTCGACGCAGGCCTGCAATATTGGGGTTTTGTTGCAACTCATTGGCTAAGCGTTGGTCACTCACGTTCAAATGCATTTTTTGGGCTGCAACTTGTAGCAAGCGCTCACGCACCAAACGATCCAGTGTGGCTTGCTTAGCAATAGAAGAATCGAACAACTTGGCATCCAAGTTTGGCATGGCAGCACGCATGCGATCGACTTGCACTTTGTGCGCATTGTCTAACTCAGGTTGCAAGATATCTGTTCCATTTACGGTCGCAACCACGGCCCCTTTTTCGCGCATCCGGCTGTAGCCTTCCAACCCGAACAAAACAAAGGACGGAAAAATAAGCAAGAACAGCAAAAACTGCATGATCTTGGTGTGCTTGCGAACGAAATCAAACATAGAAATTTTTCACTTGGGGTTAAAAGAAAAAGGCGAACACAAAATGTTCGCCTTGTCTGTCGAGTGGTGGGTGCTGACGGGCTCGAACCGCCGACCTACGCCGTGTAAGGGCGCTGCTCTACCAACTGAGCTAAGCACCCGACTAGGGTGCTGATTAATTCAGCGCGTCCTTTAGACCTTTACCTGGGCGGAACTTTGGCACTTTTGCTGCTTTGATTGTTATAGCTTCTCCGGTGCGTGGATTGCGACCCGCGCGCTTAGCACGTTTGCCAACTGCAAACGTACCAAATCCAACCAAAGATACGGTACCGCCTTTTTTCAAGGTGGTTTTGACGCCGCCAATAACAGCTTCTAATGCGCGGGTGGCAGCAGCCTTAGAAATGTCAGCGTGCTTAGCAATGTGCTCGATGAGTTCAGTCTTGTTCACAGATATTCCCTCTCAATGAGATATGGTGTTGATTAAATTTGTTGCGGTAGTTTTTTCAAAATACGCGCTTTAGCAATGGTGTTGCTGTTGGCTATTAGAGCCATGAATGCAGGGTGTGTCAACAAGAGAAACACCAAGTAATGCAACTAAGCGGATGAGATTCTAGACGCTTTTTGATAGGAATTTACGCTTGCGGTAAGGAGAATCAAAGGGCTTGTGCAATCGCTTTCCCTAGATCAGAAGTTTGGGCATTTCCACCAATGTCAGGCGTTTTAGGTGCTTGGCTGCTCGGATCTAATACTTTTTCAATCGCTGCGAGTACTGCATCGTGCGCATTTTTGTATCCAAGGAACTCCAGCATCATGGCGCCGCACCAAATTTGACCAATTGGATTGGCCAAACCTTGGCCCGCGATATCTGGGGCAGATCCGTGCACAGGCTCAAAAAGGGATGGGAATTTACCATCAGGATTGAGGTTGGCGCTTGGCGCAATTCCAATGGTCCCCGTACACGCAGGACCTAAATCGCTCAAGATGTCGCCAAATAAATTACTGGCAACGACCACATCAAAGAAATCAGGACGTTGCACAAAGTGCGCCGTCAAGATATCGATGTGGAATTTGTCTTGGCGAATAGTCGGATAGGCTTTGGCCATTTCTGCCACGCGCTCATCCCAATAGGGCATGGTGATAGCAATACCGTTGGACTTGGTCGCACTGGTCAAGTGTTTTTTGGGGCGCGACATGGCCAACTCAAAAGCGAATTTGAGGACGCGGTCGACACCAATGCGTGACATCACCGTTTCTTGCATCACGATTTCACGCTCAGTGCCGGGGTACATGCGGCCACCAATGCTGGAATACTCGCCTTCGGTGTTTTCGCGCACGATATACATGTCGATTTCGCCGGGCGCCCTAGCTGAACCGTCTTTACGCACCACAGGCGCAATGATGCCAGGCATCAAACGCGCTGGGCGCAAGTTGATGTACTGGTCGAATTCGCGGCGAAACAACAACAAAGAACCCCACAAAGATATGTGGTCAGCAATTTTGTCAGGCCAACCTACCGCACCAAAGTAAATAGCATCGTGCCCACCGATTTGGTCTTTCCAATCGTCGGGCATCATTTT
>JBAXNJ010000338.1:0-2436 GCA_037133815.1 Betaproteobacteria bacterium | reverse complement strand
CTTGCGCGATCGCAAACTAGGTAATTTAGGAGCGATGCAACCCAAAGCCATTTTGAGCGCCAACGTGGGTTGCATTACCCACTTGCAAAGCGGAACAGATGTTCCCGTCAAGCACTGGGTGGAAGTGCTTGACGCTGTCTTGCAACCTTAACCATGCGCATCGTCCTGGCTGGCAATTCGCATTAGCCTAGCTAGCTCTTCGCTGTGGTGGCGCTGATTAGACGCATGCCAGAGTTTGATCAGCCACATCACAAACGCTACCAAAGTACCAAATGCGGTAATAGCGCCAAACGCCGTCAAGCCCATACCAGTGAACAAAGTGTAGAGACCACCCAGTAACAAGATACACAGTTGTTCATTGAGATTTTGTACGGCAATTGAACGACCCGCACCCATTAAGTTGTGACCACGGTGTTGTAGGAGCGCGTTCATAGGGACGACCAAGAACCCACCTAAGCCACCAATGAAAATTAAGAAAGGCACCGCCAGCCACAAATCGCTTATGAAGACCATGACAAGCAAAGCGATGCCCATCAAAATTCCCAAAGGCATGATGCGCGTGGCGTGCTCTAAACGCATGCGCATGGAGGCAACGACGGCACCTACTGCGGTCCCAATTGCGACAACGCCGACCAAGCTAGACGCCTGTGTGGTGCTGTAGCCCAATGCGGCAGCACTCCATGCCAACACGATGTAACGCAAATTGCCACTGACACCCCAAAACAAAGTCGTGGTGGCCAAAGAGATTTGACCTAATTTATCTTTCCACAATAACTGGTTACAACGGAAAAAATCTGGAATCAAAATCCACAAATTGCGCGCCATGCTGTATTCAGGGTGGCTGCGCATGGGGATCAATTCAACACCAGTATTCGGAATACGCTTGTTAAACCACGCAGCCAACCCATAAAACAAAACTAATAAACAAATGGCTGCTTCTGCGGGCGTATCAAAACCAGTATCGATAAAAGGCACATCCACTGACAGCAAGATAGAGGAGAGGTTGGGGCCCACCAATTGCCCGCCTAATAAAACACCCAAAATAATTGAACCAATTGTTAGGCCTTCAATCCAGCCATTGGCTTTGACCAATTGCGATGAGGGCAACAACTCAGTCAATATTCCATATTTGGCTGGCGAATACGCGGCAGCACCCAATCCCACTACGGCATATGCCAATAAAGGGTGACTACCAAACAGCATCATCAAGCAACCCACTACTTTGATGCTGTTGCTCATCAGCATCACGTCACCCTTGGGGCGTGAATCAGCAAATGCACCGACAAAAGGGGCCAACACCACATAAAAAAGCGCAAACATGGGAACCAAGGCGGCGCGTTGCCACTCGGCCGTGCCTTCGGACTTCAGGAGCTCAACCGCCGTCACAAACAAGGCGTTGTCTGCCAAGGAACTAAAGAACTGGGCAGACATGATGGTGTAGAAACCGCGCTTCATGGGAACATCGAAAAAATAAGACAAATGGTTATAACACGCGCGATGACACAATATAGATATGCCCCGTCCGATACAAGCATTTGTGCACAGCGACGCCTTGCGTCATAACTTGCAGCGCATGAAAGATTGCACCCCAGACGCACGTGTTTGGGCCGTGGTCAAAGCCAATGCCTACGGCCACGGCATTGAACGCGTTTATGAGGGTTTGCGCGGCTGCGACGGATTTGCATTGCTTGATTTAAACGAAGCCCAGCGCGTGCGTGATGTGGGCTGGCGCGGCCCTATTTTGTTGTTAGAGGGCGCGTTCGACTCTCGTGATTTAGAGCTTTGCTCACGCCTTAATTTGTGGCACACCGTGCATTGCACCGAGCAAATCGACATGTTGAGCCAGCATAAAACCCAACAAGCGCATCGCGTTTTTTTAAAGCTCAACAGTGGTATGAACCGTTTGGGTTTTAAGCCAGACGCATTTCGATCTGCGTGGACCCGTTTGAACCAATTACCGCAAGTTGATGAAATCTCATTGATGACGCATTTCAGTGATGCAGACGGCCCCACGGGCGTTACCGCACAAATGCAAGTGTTCGAAAAAGCCGCCCAAGATTTACCGGGAGAGCGCACAACCTCCAATAGCGCAGCTGCCCTGCGGCATGGCACGCACGCACCCGTATCCGCTGATTGGGTTCGCCCTGGCATCGCGCTCTATGGCGGCGCGCCAGATTTCCCCCAACATTCGATTGCAGATTGGAATTTAGAGCCCACTATGAGTTTGCGTAGCCAATTGGTTGCCGTGCAAAACTTGCAAGCGGGGGAAACGGTCGGCTATAGCTCTGCCTTTCGTGCAGACACAGCCATGCGTATTGGCGTGGTGGCCTGTGGCTATGCCGACGGCTATCCACGCCATTGCCCCACAGGAACACCAGTGTTGGTTGCGGGTGTGCGTACCCGCACAGTAGGGCGCATCAGCATGGACATGGTGAC
>JBAXNJ010000337.1:0-2457 GCA_037133815.1 Betaproteobacteria bacterium | reverse complement strand
CAGTTTATCGATATTGAGTTTGGGCTTTCCAAAATCCACACCCAAATCAGCCATGTGGCTGACTTCATCCATCACCGAAGCCACGTGCAAGAGCGCTTTGGATGGAATACATCCCACGTTCAAGCACACGCCACCCAAGGCAGCGTATCGCTCAACAATGACAACGCTCAAGCCAAGGTCTGCTGCCCTGAAAGCAGCGGAGTAACCGCCGGGGCCACCGCCCAAGACTAGGACATCGCATTCGATGTCGGCAGAGCCACCAAACGAGGCTGTAGTTGGCGCTGAAGTTGTTTGAGTATTTTGTGCAATGGCGCTAGAAGTTGCTGGGCTAGCGGTTGTTACTGAAGCAGCGGCAACTGAAGATGCGCCAGATGCGGCGCCACCTGCAGTGCTCGCCTCCCCCTCCAAAACCAAAACAACCGAACCTTGTTTCACCTTGGCGCCCAACTTAACGCGCAACTCTTTCACCACGCCGGCGTGGGAAGAAGGTATTTCCATCGAAGCCTTGTCAGACTCCACGGTAATTAGCGATTGCTCAGCCTTGATGGTGTCGCCCACTTTGACCATCAACTCGATCACAGCGACTTCGTCAAAATCA
Source organism: Betaproteobacteria bacterium (assembly GCA_037133815.1). Taxonomy (GTDB): domain Bacteria; phylum Pseudomonadota; class Gammaproteobacteria; order Burkholderiales; family Burkholderiaceae_C; genus Limnohabitans. Next base: position 1,859 of record JBAXNJ010000337.1, on the reverse strand, counting down.
CCGATGTCAGGTACTTTTATTTCAATCATTGCCATAATTTTTTCAATCTGCTTAGAGCAACACGCGACGGAAGTCGCTCAAGATTTGTCCAAGGAACGCGTTAAAGCGTGCGGCGGCTGCGCCGTCGATGACGCGATGATCCCAAGTCAGGCTCAAAGGCAACATCAAGCGAGGCTGGAAGGCTTTGCCGTCCCAGACAGGTTCCATCGTGCTCTTGCAGACGCCGAGAATCGCTACTTCAGGAGCGTTGATAATCGGCGTGAAATATTTACCGCCAATGCCACCAAGGCTAGAAATGGTGAAAGTCGCGCCCGTCATTTCAGCAGGACCCAATTTCCCATCGCGCGCTTTTTTAGCGAGCTCAGACATTTCTTGGCTGATTTGCAGAACGCCTTTTTTGTCACAGTCTTTTATGACGGGCACCATCAAACCATTGGGTGTGTCAGCGGCAAAGGCGATATGCCAGTAGTTTTTGTGCACCACTGCATCGCCGTCGAGCGAGCTGTTGAATTCAGGATATTTCTTGAGCGCTGCCACACACGCCTTGATTAAGAAAGCCAGCATGGTGACTTTGATGCCTGACTTTTCGTTTTCTTTGTTGGTGGACACGCGGAAGGCTTCAAGGTCGGTGATGTCTGCGTCGTCATGGTTGGTGACGGCGGGGATCATGATGGCGTTGCGAAGCAAGTTGGCGCCGCTGATCTTCTTAATTCGCCCCATCTCTTTGCGCTCGATAGGACCGAACTTGGCAAAATCAACTTTGGGCCAAGGGATGAGACCTAATGCTGCGCCGTCTCCACCCGAGCCACCTTTGGCGGCTTGAGCCTTGGTGAGCGTGGCGCCGGACATGACCGACTTGGTAAAAGTTTGCACGTCTTCTTGGGTGATGCGCTGTTTGTTTCCAGTGCCCTTTACTTCTTCTAACGGCACGCCCAATTCGCGCGCAAACTTGCGAACTGAAGGTGATGCGTGGGGTAGTCCTACAGTTGTTCCCCCTGGGGCATGTAAGGGAACATCAATTGCCGAGCCATATGCTGCAGCTACAACTCCAGCACCTGCAGAAGTAGAGGCAGAAACAGTTGTTGATACAGCGGCATTCAAACTGGTAGCAGCAGTCGCTACAGCAGAAACTGGCGAAGCTCCCGTCGGTGCTGCTGATGCAGTTGGGGCAGCTTGTGCTAAGACAGCTGGGGCTGGAGCCACAATAGGCGCACTTGCAGCGTCCAAACCATCCAAGATCGCCAACAAATCACCAATATTGATCTTGTCACCCAACTTAACCTTCAGCTCTTTCAACACACCTGCGTGTGAAGAAGGAATTTCCATCGAAGCTTTGTCTGACTCGACGGTGACCAAAGATTGCTCAACCTTGATGCTGTCCCCCGACTTGACAAACACCTCAATCACCGCAACGTCTTTGAAGTCGCCAATGTCTGGAACTTTTACTTCTATCAATGCCATATCTGTCTCACTTTTTGTATGCAAAACCGCCCAAGCTTGCGCGCTTTAGGTCGGCCTGGTCAAATTAAAAATTTAAGCGTAAAGCGGGTTGATCTTGTCGGTTTTGATGCCGTACTTTTTGATCGCCTCGGCAACCTTCTCGACTGGCACTGTGCCTACTTCGCTCAAAGCTTTGAGCGCAGCGACCACGATGTAGTGGCGGTTCACCTCGAAGTGCTCGCGCAATTTGCTACGGAAGTCGGAGCGACCAAAACCGTCAGTTCCTAACACTTTGTAAGTGCGTCCTTTGGGAATGAACGAACGAATCTGCTCCGCATAGGCTTTCATATAGTCAGTCGAAGCCACCACAGGGCCGACGTAAGGTTCTAATTGTTGTGACACAAAAGGCACTTTAGGAG
>JBAXNJ010000336.1:0-2464 GCA_037133815.1 Betaproteobacteria bacterium | reverse complement strand
TTCGCTCTTTCGAGCAACTCATAAAAACGGAATTGAAGTGAACTTCACTTCTATTCTCATGAGCGTTTGTATGTCAGTTAAGACATAGTTCCGAAGAACTTGGCAATCGCCATCAAACGCCCACGCTTATCGGCTGTAATTTTTTAAAGAACTACTCAGTTACCTGATTGTCTTGGCTGTGATCAGCGAAGCCTTGTAGTATACATCGATTTTTTGTTTTTCAAAATTAACTCAAAAAACTTTTATCTCTGCACCCCCTCGCTGTTAGCGCGTCATTTAATTGACTTGTTTTAAGCGAAGCCTAACAGTATACATCAGTTTTGAAGGTCCACGCAATGCTTTAAAAATATGGCTTGAGATAATGTCCCATGTCTTTAATTACTCTACAGCAAGCCCAACTCTCATTTGGCCACGTCGCCTTGCTCGATCGCGCCGAATTTTCATTGGAAACAGACGAGCGCGTTGGCCTCATTGGCAGGAACGGCGCCGGTAAATCCTCGCTACTACGCATTCTCGGCGGACTAGAAAAGCCAGACGACGGGGATTTGCGTGTCCAGCAAAGCCTGCGGGTAACTTTCGTCGCACAAGAGCCGCAACTCGATGGCGGCGCAACGGTCTTCGAGGCGGTAAGCGCAGGCCTACAACACGTGCGAAGCCTGATTGATCGCTACACCACCGGCGAGGGCGACCTTACAGCCATGCAAAACGAGATCGAGCTCCTAGACGGTTGGAACTGGGATCAACGGGTAGAAGAGACCTTGCACCGCCTGCACCTAGACCCGCATGCAAGCGTGAGCTCCCTTTCTGGCGGCACTGCCAAACGCGTCGCCCTAGCGCAGGCCTTAGTAACTGCGCCCGACGTCCTCTTGCTCGACGAGCCCACCAACCACCTAGACCTCGACAGCATCGAGTGGCTCGAGCAGTTGCTAGTGGGTTTTAAAGGCAGCATCGTCACCATTACCCACGATCGTACTTTCCTAGACCGCGTCGCCACCCGCATCGTCGAGCTAGACCGAGGGCATTTACTTTCCTATCCAGGGAACTTTGGCCAATACCAAACCCAAAAAGAAGAACAACTTGCGCAAGAGGCCGTCATCACGGCCAAGGCCGACAAACTGCTTGCGGGAGAAGAAGTGTGGATTCGCAAAGGCGTCGAAGCACGCCGTACTCGCAGTCAAAGCCGTATCGCTCGACTCGAGGCCTTGCGCGCACGCCGCGAAGCGCGCCGTGACGCCGTAGGCCGCGTCAAACTTGATCTCTCGAGTGGCGCGGCCAGCGGCAAGATCGTTGCTGAACTCACAGACGTATGTAAATCATTCGGCGACAAAGTTATCACCAAGAACTTCTCCGCCACCTTTTTGCGCGGCGACAAAATTGGCCTCATCGGCCCGAACGGCGTGGGCAAATCCACGCTGCTCAAAATGATTTTGGGCGAACTCGAGGCCGACAGCGGCAAGGTGCGTCAAGGCGCCAACCTGCAAGTGGCCTACTTCGACCAAATGCGCAACGCGCTGGACATGGACGCCACGCTGGAAGACTTCATCAGCCCAGGCAGTGAGTGGATCGAGATTGGCACCCAGCGCAAACACGTCAAGAGCTATCTCGACGACTTCTTGTTCTCTCCCGCGCGCGCCAATTCGCCCGTGCGCTCGCTCTCTGGCGGCGAGCGCAACCGTTTGTTGCTGGCAAGGTTGTTTGCCCGCCCCGCGAACGTCTTGGTATTGGACGAACCCACCAACGACCTCGACATTGACACTCTCGAACTGCTAGAAGAGTTGCTGCAAAACTACGACGGCACCGTGTTCATCGTCAGCCACGACCGTGCATTTTTGGACAACGTCGCCACCAGCACTTTGGTGTTTGAGGGCACAGACGCCCAACCGGGTTTTTGGCGCGAATACGAAGGTGGCGTGAAAGATTGGCTGACCCAATCCAAAAGGGCAAGCGGTTTGCAAGCGATCAAACTGAGTGGGGCGCAAAGCGGAAATGAGGCACGGCGTGCAAAAGACCAACCAACTTCAACAGCAACGATAACGCCTGACTCAGATAACCCAAACGTAACGCCACTAGCTCACGAAACAGCGGCCTCTAGCAACGCAAACAACAAAATCACGAGTAGCAAAAAGCCAGCCACCAAACCCCGCAAACTCAGCTACAAAGAACAACGCGAGTTAGAAGGCCTCCCCGAGCGCATCGCCGCCTTAGAAACCGAGCAAAAGCAAGTGCAAGCCGACCTAGCCGACCCCAAGCTGTACGCCAGCGACGCCGCCAAAGTGGCGCAACTGCACGCGCGCGATACGGTGATTGAGACAGAGCTCATGCAAGCCCTAGAGCGCTGGGAATCGTTATCCGCCTAAATTCGTCTCACCCGTGACTCTGCAACGGTAGATTCAACGCCAGAATTGCCCAGCAGTTAAAACAGTTCAACGCATTACACACAAACACCCATGGGACAGCTCTACCT
>JBAXNJ010000335.1:0-2476 GCA_037133815.1 Betaproteobacteria bacterium | reverse complement strand
AGAAATCAACACGTGGGTGGCTCCAAAAAATTAACGCCACGCAGACGCAACATGCGTCTGAAAGGCTAACTCGCCATTGTATGCGGGCGAAAAAGTCAGTGCGGCATTGCGCCTATAAGCGGGAGCAACTGGTCAGCGATCAACATTCCAGCATGGTCTGAAATATGGTCGCCGTAGCTATATAAAAACTTACCATTCCGTTCAATGGTGCACATATCCGCGGGTATGTCACACAAAAGAGGCAATGGGTCATACACAAGAAGCGCTGGGTTAGCCCGCTTTAGCTTCGTTATAAATTGCTGGAAAGTGGCAGTTCCCTTCATGTGATCGCTGTATTTAAGTTTGCAGTATGGGTTTTCTGCGCGACGAAGTACCTTATTCAGCGATTCAAACGGAGTCAATCCTCCAGTAATACAGCTGTTGGGGTCTGGAAGAGTAGGGTTGTCAATCACAAAGACTACGCGCTTACCTAGGCTTTGCCATTGCGTAATTTTCCGCGTGTAGGTGGCGACCATTTGATCAATCGCTTCCATATCTATCGCGGAATTAGCGATCAGCCCAGTGTCTTTATCCAAAGGAAACAATCCGCGAAGTGCATTCGCCATCACGATGACCTGTAAGTTGGGATTGCTTTCTAAAGCGCTAAAGGCGGCACGCCCTGCATCGTTATCAGCCCTGAGAATATTGATTGGCCCCAACATCAACCACCCGTGGTTAGCAGGAGACCTTCTTATAAGGCTGTAGACCAATGCCTCACCTTTGCTGTCCCCAATCAATGCATGGTTGGGCGGACTGGTTTTTCCATCGTTAAAGCACCACTTGAATAAGTGCATGTCTTCAGCTGCCAGCGTACAAGTGGGTTGTAAGGTTCCTCTTTCAGCGCCCACTATCAGGGTCGTTGGATCTGCATTGAGCATTCCGTGGTGGCGGAACTTCAAGCCATCAAGTCGATTGACGGCATGCGACATCAACAATACAGCCACCATCCATAAGCCCAACCACAAGACGGCGCGTGGGTATCGGTCACTAAAACGAATTGGTTTTTCTACAAAACGATAAGTTAACCAAGCCAACACGAAACTTGATAAGACTAAAAATAACCGCAGCCCTAGCCCAGGCGTTTGGGACTCCAATATCCGCGCAAATGACAACAAGGGCCAATGCCATAAGTAAAGTGGGTAGCTGATAAGTCCAATGGCCACCAAGGGGCGGGAAGCCAACAACACGCGATTCAAGTTGCTTTGCATCCCTGCAAACAAAATCAATGCTGCGCCCACTGTGGGTGGCAAGGCCCAATAACCAGGAAATGGCATGTTCTTGTCCAAAAAGCAAGCGCTTATAAAAATAAATACCAAGCCCACCCATCCAGCCATATTTCGCCATGACGTTGGTATGGCCACTTGGCGACTCACGCCAAAGGCCAAGGATGCGCCAAGCAACAACTCCCAACTTCTACTCAATGGTGAATAAAAGTCATACTCGAAATTTCCTTTAAAAACCAATGACAGGCTGTACCCCAAGGAAGAGAGCAATAGAACTACCAAGGTTGGAAATAACCACCTAGGCAAGCGCTTAAAGAACATCAAGACCAAAGGCCAAGCCAAGTAAAACTGCTCTTCGATTGCAAGCGACCAAAGGTGCAACATAGGCTTGGTATCTGCTGCGTTGTCAAAATACCCCGCTTCCCGCAACAACATGAAATTGGTAATGAAGATGGCGCTACTACCAGTGTGCTTAGTTAATTGCTTGTATTCCATGAAATTTAAGCAAATCCAACCAGCAATTAATCCAAAGCCCAACACCAAAGAAAGGGCTGGAAAAATGCGCCTAATTCGCCTGGCGTAAAAATGCTTGAGGCTAAAACGCTCTTCTCTTTGCTCTCGCAAAATCAGGCTAGTAATTAAAAATCCTGAGATAACAAAGAAAACATCAACACCAATAAAGCCGCCGCCCAAGTATTCTGGGAAGGCATGAAAAATAACAACGCTAAGAACTGCGATGGCACGTAAGCCATCAATGTCAGGTCGGTAATGGTTGTGGGCGTGCTCTTGTAACTCTGCGTTTGATAAAGACATCGCATAAGTCTACCAAGCACAGGTTTTTAGACTTTGCGATTTATTACTTTTGCATTAAGAGCGCCACCTCTCCATCAAACCGACCCATTTGCTCCGCACTGCTACCACATTGCGCGCCTTGACATGACCAAAACCTTTGATAGTGTCAGGCAGATTGGCGATTTCTAGGGCCAGGGAATGGTTGTCCACATTGAGCTTTGCAAGCACCTCATCGAGGCTGGCAACGTATTCACCTATCAAAGCACGCTCCATCTCGCGTTCGTCGGTATTGCCAAAAATATCCAAGGGAGTGCCGCGCAACACTTTGAAATGCTTGAGTAATTTGAAACCCGTGAGCATGAGCGGGCCAAACTTTTGTTTTTGCAACTCGCCTTTTTCGTTGGTCTTGGAGATGATGGGAG
>JBAXNJ010000334.1:0-2489 GCA_037133815.1 Betaproteobacteria bacterium | reverse complement strand
CCAATACCTTTGACCATGCTTTGAACTGCAGCATCATCTCGTACGTCTAAAACACGAAAGTCAATGCCTTTGTTATTAGCCACCGATGAGGCCTTTTTTACTTCTTGTTCTGTGGCACCTGTGGCTATAACCTGCGCGCCATCACTCAGAAAGGCTTGGGCGATGGCTTCGCCTATTCCGCTGGTGGCGCCAGAAATGAAAACGCGACGGACTGAATTAGACATTGTGAAATGCGATCCTCATTTCAAGGGATCTAAATTTACTCAAACTTAAGGTTACCGTTTTTGACAACACGATTCCATTTGTCAATTTCAGCCGGTATTCGCTTTTCCACTGATTCAACAGTGCCACCCGTAATGGTGATACCCAAGGAAGTCAGTTTTTCACGCACTTCAGGGGTTTTGAGTATCAGGTTTACTTCTTTATTGAGCATAGACACAACATCTTTAGATGTTCCAGCGGGTGCAAACAATGTGTAATTGGTTGCTGACTCATAGCCAGTAATACCAGCCTCGGCCATTGTGGGAACATCTGGGATAGCACTTGAACGTGCAGCACTTGCCACAGCAAGCGCACGCACCTTGCCAGACTTGATATGCGGCAAATGCGGGGGCAGACTGTCGAATGCCATAGGTACACGCCCAGCCAACAAATCGGGCAATAACTGTGTTGAGCCTTTGTAAGGTATGTGCACTAAATCAACACCAGCCATTTGCTTGAACATTTCACCGTTCAAATGTTGCAAGCCGCCAAGACCAGAAGAGGCAAAAATTAAATCACCCGGCTTAGCTTTTGCCATGGCTACAAGTTCTTTTACATTGCGAGCGGCGAAGTCTGCATTCACCACTAACACCACAGTGCCATAACCAAGTTCTGCGATAGGCGCGAAGTCTTTACGCAAATCAAAGCCTAGGCTTTTGTGTACGTTGGGCGCAATCGCATAGTCAGTGATGCTGCCTAGCATGAGGGTGTAACCATCTGCAGGACTTTTAGCTAAAGCGTCTGCACCTATGGTCCCAGCAGCACCAGGTTTGTTGTCAATCACAATGGCTTGATTTAGGCGCGCAGATAGTTTTTCACCAAGCAAACGCGCAACAGAATCAACACCACCTCCTGCTGGGTAAGGAGCAATCAATTTAATGGGGCGATTTGGGTAGTTTTGTGCAAACGCATTTGGAACTACAAATACACCAGCAACCGATAAGGCCGCAACAAATTTGGAGGCTAGACGCCTTGTTTTTGAAATCTCAAACATGCAACACCCTTAAAACAACTGCCACGGTGCTGGATCGAAAATAAATTCAGTGCCTTTTTTGCGCAGCACGCCGATGCCTGGGAATGGCAGATGCACTGCAGCGATAGGAATAGATTCTTTGACCACCGTATCAAATATAGACAAACGGGTAGCGCGTGCTTTGGATTGGTCCCAATCAAATGCCACGGTAATTTCGGGGCGTGGGAATTGCACAGGTGCTACGTGAATGGTGTCACCAATGGCAAGCAGTTTTGCATTCCCAGACTGCACCAAATAGCAGCTGTGTCCAGGTGAATGACCTATAGCCTCGACAGACTTGATGCCTGTCGTGAGTTCTTCACCCAACCGAAAAGGCTTGATTTGACTTCCATAAGCAGCAACTGCACGCTTGGCTGGCATAAAACGTGGTTTCTGGTTGTCCGCAGCTTTCGCCTCTTCAGCAGGATTAGCCCAAAAATCCATATCGTCTTTAGAAATACGCAATATGGCATTGGGGAACATTTTTCCACCCTCTGGTGTCACAGTACCGTGCAAATGGTCACCGTGCATATGGGTGATGTACACCTCGTCAATTTGTGAAGGGTCTATACCAGCAGCTGCCAAGCATTGCGGTAGACGGCCTGCTGTTGGGCCCAACATTTTGGCGCCACCTGCGTCGAGCAACACTAATTTTTCACCTGTATTGACTAAGAATGTATTGACCGGCAGACGCATAGGGCCGTCTGGCCAACCACCCGCATTGAGCATCGACTTCACCATCGCAGGATCGGCTTGCAAAACGGCTGGCGGTATATCGATATAGCCGTCCAACATGCTGGTGATTTCGAAAGCGCCGAGCTTCATGCGGTGTACGCTGATAATTTGGCTACCAGCGATAGGTGCCTTACCGAAAACAGAAGGTACGAGTGCAGGCAGGATGGTGAGTGCAGCACCAGTTTGCAAAAGTCGACGGCGAGATAGGTTGCGAGAAATGCTCATTTAATATTTCCAATAAGTGGGGAGAAGATGAATACGATTCGACTTTAAATGTACGAACTAATGGGGCGACAAAGCCTACCCGAAAACCCTAGGGTTATATATATTAGATTTTCAGAACAATATCTACTCAAAGCACAGGCAAGAACCAGCCCTTTTCCGCCTTGAGTAAAAACTTATGCTCACCCAACCATTTCACTAACTTGGGGTTAGCGTTGTTTATGCCACCTGCCTGACGAACCCATAAATACCCATTGGG
>JBAXNJ010000333.1:0-2507 GCA_037133815.1 Betaproteobacteria bacterium | reverse complement strand
CATTAAATCTTTCCCCGCATCTTCTAACTCTGACCGCAAGACACCATCCCCCACAACGCTGAGGTGCGCATCATCAGGAAGAGCGCGCAATGCCTCTAATAACAAGTGCGGACGCTTTTCTTCAGACAGGCGACCTATGTAGCCGAGAGATAAATTTGTCGAAGATGTTGTATTCACATCAGAAACGAAAGATTCTGCATTTCCGGTCAAAGGTGTGAGTCCATTTGGAATCACTACTGTGCGTGGAGTTTTACCGCTAGAAGTAAAAGAGGAATTTCCTCTGTTATTGCTGTCGTTACTTTGAGCGCGGGCACCAGATAAAAACCCAAGCAGCGAGCTTTCAGTTGTTTGCGAAACACAAACAAAACGGTCCACATACCTATATACATGCTTCAACCAACGCCGTTTCCACCAAGAAGCCTTTGACATCTGCAAAACTTCAAGCAACGGCCCATGCACCCAACTAACCAAGGGTTTGTGCGCCAAAGTTTTGAGCGCAACGCCGCAATAAGTAGGGCCAAAATTATGAGAAGCCACCAAAACATCGCTGTGCCGCGCTTCATAAAGTAACTTGACAAACTTAGTTTGTTGCCAAGGAAGCGCAGTCACTTCAAACCCTTGCTCTTGCAATGCAAGCTGCAAGGTTTGCGTCATGGTTTGTACGCCACCCCAGTTATTGCTAGTAGTTAAATCTTGCAGCAGTAAGACACGAACTGAATGAGTTGAAGACATGGCCTTGCCAATTAATGAAAGAGCTTGAGGCTTACCTGAATGCTTAAATCAACGCGCCCCAAACCCAGTCCAAACAATCTTGCAAGTTTTCGCAGCAATCAATAAATCCAGTGCCAACGAATAATGCGCAACGTAATACAAGTCATAACTGAGTTTGATACGCGTACTGTCTGCGCTGTCAGCATACCCTTGTTGCACCTGCGCCCATCCTGTCAGGCCAGGACGCACCAGATGGCGATAGGGATAACTAGGAATAGTGCCAGCAAACTCCCGCACAAACGGCACTTGCTCAGGACGCGGACCTATCAAACTCATCTCGCCGCGCAACACATTCCACAACTGCGGCAACTCATCTAAGCGCGTGCGACGTAGCATGCGACCCACACGCGTGATCCGCGGATCTTCCGCCTGCGCAAAGTGCACACCAGGCGCTTGCAAGCCATGCACCATGCTGCGAAATTTAAACAACTTAAAGACTTTGCCGTTACGCCCAACACGCTCTTGCGTGAAAAGAGCGGGACCTTTGGAATCAAAACGAACAGCTGTTGCAATGGCGGCGGCGATTGGTAACCACAAAGGAGTAAGCGCGAGTAACACGAACACATCTAACAACCGCTTGATGCGGTCGTAACCGGGATCGTTGTCGATCTCCCACAGGTTGTCACCCTGATGCGGCAGTGTTTTGCGACCACTGACCAATTCAGCAACGGCTTCTACGCTGTACAAGCGAAGATGTTGCATTTTGAGTTGTCCTAGCAAGCGAGTGCGGGCATCGTCCACCAAAACGTGTCGATCTAGAACGATGCCATCACACGCGGGTAATAGATTTTTGGTGTCGGTTTCTTGCGAAGGAAGCTGACGCCAAGGTAAAAGTTGCAGACCCAGCGGGTCAACACCTTCCGGCGATAAATAACTAGCAAGTTGCGAGGGCACTTCGGCATCCCAATACACCAGACGCAAAGCACGGTGTTTCACATAACGCCGATAACCCCAAGCTAACCAAGCGGCAGTCAAAGCAAAAGCCCACAACACGGCCGCGCGCGAATACGCTTGTTGCAGCAAAGCAAACCCGAGTGGCATCAACAAAAATGGAGCTGCCACCGACACCCACAAAACTCCGCTGCGCTCCGCAACCGGCAAATGCGACGCACGCATGAGCAAATGCGCGGCGACGGCATAAGGCAACATACACCAGAGCAAGGTGTGTCCAAATTGGTAAGTGACCAGTCCAGCGTCTTGAAGCAGTTGCGCGGCCATCCAACTTGGTAACGCGAGCCACGCCCCCCACAACGCCCAACTTTGCAAAGCATCACGACGGCGAACGTTGGCGGAAACTAGAGTAGAACCGATCTGCGATGGACTGCTAATGGACTTCACCAAGCTATTGTGAGAATTTGAATCAGTTGAAGCGCCGAAATCAGCGTCAAATAACGGATTGGCATCACGCGCTAATTTGTCAGCCTCTGATTCTTCTATGCATTGCTGATACAAAAACAACACGCGTTGTGCCATTCGCTCCACAGTGAATGCGCTTTCAAAAGCTTGTTGCGCCGCTTTAGACAAACGTTTACGCAAATAAGGCTCTTGCGTTAAGCGAATCAGTTGTTCGGCAACAGCGTCTACCGAATTGGTGACCAAGAGGGCCTCTTGTCCCGCAATCACTTGTTCGCGAATACCAGGCAAGTCGCTTGCCACAATCGTCAGGCCCGCCCGCATGGCTTCGAGCACTGTGATCGGCATGCCTTCGTGGTCGGACAAAAGCACGAATACATCAT
>JBAXNJ010000332.1:0-2510 GCA_037133815.1 Betaproteobacteria bacterium | reverse complement strand
GTCCAAGCGCTTCTTGCAAACGCTGCGCCATAAAGCGCGCATAGTTGTCAGCAGGACCGCTGGCCGCAAAAGGCACAATGATTTTGACGGGGCGGTTGGGATACGCTTGTTGCGCAATGCCAGCCAGGCTAGCGGCTAGCAAACCCAAAAGAAGAACACCACGCTTTAAAAAATTCGATTGCATTTTTTCTATCTCCATCGAGGGGGTTAATTGGTTGAATTGGCAAAAGCCCAAGCCAAGCCTGTTCAAAAGACTGATGCTAGCGGGTTATAAATAAGTGGCTACACAGCACCGCGCGTGTTCGTATACAGCGCATACACCGAATGGCTAGCCGCCATAAACAAACGGTTGTTTTTCGCGCCACCAAAACACACATTGGCGCAACGCTCTGGCAAATGGATATGCGCGATGGCAGTGCCGTCAGGCGAGAAAACACGCACGCCGTCAATTTTTTCAGGGTCAGCACCGGTCGAGCCATCGCTGCCCCAGCCGCACCACAAGTTACCCTGCACATCCACCGCGAAGCCGTCAATCGCTCCGTGGTCTTTGGCTTCAGTAAACAAGCGCTTATTGGTGAGTTTCACGCTACCTTTTTCTAACACTTGCACGTCGTAAGCCCACAGTTTTCTGTAAGGCTGCGCGCGGCTCTCCACCACGTAGAGCACTGACTCATCTGGCGAAAACGCCAATCCATTGGGGCCTTGTAAGTCTGGCAATATTTGTTGCAACTCACCCGTCTCGGGCGCAATCCGGTAAACAGACGCCACAACTTCCGAGGCAGCAGGGTCGCCCTCCCAATCCCCAGAAATTCCAAAAGGCGGATCGGTGAACCACACTGCGCCATTGCGTTGGCAAATGATGTCGTTGGGCGAGTTGAGGCGCTTGCCTTCGAAGTGATCGGCCAATACCGTGATGCTGCCGTTGTACTCGGTACGCGTAATGCGCCGCGCTTGGTGCTCACAGGTCAACAAACGGCCTTGCATGTCGCGCGCCAAACCATTGGCGTTTTGCGAGGGTTTTCTGAACTCGCTCACTTGGCCGGAGGCATCGTCCCAACGCAATATGCGGTTGTTTGGAATGTCTGACACCAACAAATAACGTCCATCGCCAAACCATTGCGGGCCCTCACCCCAGCGCAGACCGCTGGCTATTTGCTCCACGCTGCTGCTGAACAAACGCAACTTCAAGAAGCGCTCATCAAGCACTTCAATCCGCGGGTCGGGGTAGCGGGAATTCGTTTCAAAGGGAATGGACGGACCGTGTGTCATAGCGCAATCTTTAAATGGGTGCGTTTTTTACAAATCCGCCACCTTGGTAAATCACAGCGGGGTCGTTCAAATCGAGTGACAGTTGGCGAGATTCGATGGCGTTTTTAAATACAGCCGAAGTGTCTTTCGGTTGGTAGCCAAGATGTTTGGCTGACGCGTTGTCCCACCACACCGCTAGGTTGTCAGACATGCCATAGATAACACTAAAACCCACTACCGGCGCGCTCAAACTAGCCAACACCAAACGCTCTAGATCGTCATAGCTCAGCCAAGTAGCCAACATGCGTCGGTCTTTGGGTTCAGGGATTGACGAGCCGATACGCAAACAGACTGTTTCAATGCCGTAGCGGTCAAAGTAAAACCGGGCAATGTTTTCACCAAAGGCTTTGCTTAAACCGTAGTAACCGTCAGGGCGCACAGGCATGGTGGGGGAGACGGTTTCGCTTTGTTTGTAAAACCCCGTGACGTGGTTAGAACTGGCAAACACAATGCGGCGCGTGCCGTTTTTGCGGGCAGCTTCATATAAGTTGTACATACCGACGATGTTGGCAGGCAAGATTTCGTCAAATGGCCGCTCAATAGAGACGCCTCCCAAATGCACCACGCCGTCTACGCCGTCAAGCAACTTATCGACCGCTTGGGCATCTTGCAGGGCTAAGGCGGGCATGACCTCCTCGCCAGTTTTGGCAGCCTCAAGCTCAGAAATATCGCTGACCCGCAGGGTTTGGCAGTGGGCTTTGAGGCGCGGGCGCAACATGCGGCCCAAGGCGCCAGCAGCCCCTGTGAGTAACAAACGGGGGTACAAAATGGCTGGGTTGGTAGTCATATGGGTAGGTGAAATCTAGTTTGGGGTGGGAATCTCGACCTATTCTGCCATTCGTATGATGAAACCTTATGGGGGTCAACACCGAGGCATCTGGAATGCGTCTCAGGCGCACCCAATAAGGGCGCTGGCACCACTTTGGTGTAAACCCTTTTTGTATACAAACCAAAGTCGAGCACAATTTGACCCTAACATTGCCCAAAGATAGGTTGCCGTCTGGGCACCTTTATTGCAAGTACATTCTTTTGTAAAAACCACGCACCAGCACTAGGAGAACCCATGATCAAGCGCTCTTTTCTGAAAACCACCCTCGGCTTGGCATTCGCCACGGCTTTTGGCTTGGCTTCGGCCCAGACCACCCCCATCAAATTCCAGTTGGACTGGCGTTTTGAGGGTCCTGCTGCCTTATTTTTGGTTC
>JBAXNJ010000331.1:0-2511 GCA_037133815.1 Betaproteobacteria bacterium | reverse complement strand
TAGTCGTGTAACCAATCTGCATTCAACTCGCCTTGAACAGGCGCTTTCAAAGCGTGAGGTGCATGTTGTAACAAACCCAATATTTGCCCAATCGCAATCGCACCAGAGCTTGGTGGTGGGAAGCCGCAAATTTCATACACTCTTGCACGAACCGCATGGTCAAAGCACAAGGCTTCCCGTTCTTTGGCTTGGTATTGCGCCAAATCTTGCAAGCGCAAACGTCCAGGGTTTTTAGGATGCTGTTGCACTTTATCGACTATCGCTTGCGCTACGTCGCCTTTGTAAAACGCATTCACGCCTTCTTTGGCAATGCGTTGCATCACGTCAGCCAGCTCTGGATTACGCAATACGTAACCGATTGGATATGGCGCGCCATCGGCTTGGTAAAAGTATGCACGCGCACTGGGGTCTAGTTTGAGATACGCATCGGCAAGCAATGACGCATGCAAACGCGGACTGATCGCAAAACCATTCTTGGCGAGATGAATGGCAGGCTCAAACAATCGAGCCCAAGGCAATTTGCCATGCTGCTGATGCGCCATGGCTAGCATCTTTAAAACGCCGGGCGTCCCCACAGAACGGCCGCCGACCACGGCCTCAAAGAAAGGCAATGGTTGTCCTTGCGCATTAAAAAATAAAGATTCGTCTGCACCTGCTGGCGCAGTCTCACGGCCATCAAACGCTTGTATGCGACGCGTTGGTCCCGCACCGTTGGTGTGCAACAAAAAAGCACCGCCCCCAATGCCACTGGACTGTGGCTCGACCAAACCTAACACCATTTGCACAGCAATCGCCGCATCTACTGCTGAGCCACCGGCTTGCAATATTTGCAGGCCCGCTTGAGACGCTAATGGATTGGCGCTAGCAACCGCTGTGTTTTGCGTTATGACATCTGTATTGCGAACTAATCCGCTAGCAATTTCTGGTTGTAAAGGGGTGCTTGATGCATCGGATGCTTTAGAAGCAATTTGGGCAGTAAAAGGCTTGGGTTCAAGGTTGGAAGTTTGCCAATGTGTACACCCCCCTAAAACACATCCCATCCAAATCGCTTGGCATACCAAAGAGGTGCGCAAATAGTGTTTCATGTTTACGCCGTCCTACTCTAGATAATTGCAGCGTTTAAAACCCTGCAGCCAACCCATCGCGGCGCGAATCACTTGCCACGATATAACCTTCCACTTTCGGGTCTCCTGCACGCCAAATAAATTGGCCGGACCCAAAGTCTTGGTAACTGTCGTTGATCACTTCCATGCGATGGCCTAGCGCTTGCAAGCCGGCCACCGTGTTGGAATCCAACGCCGACTCCACGTTGATCTCTAAGCCTGCGTTGTAGCGCCAGCGCGGCGCATCGCATGCGGCTTGAGGGTTTTGTCCGTAGTCCAACATACGCACCAAGGTTTGCATATGGCCTTGCGGTTGCATATTGGCACCCATCACGCCGTAACTCATCACAGGTTGTCCATCTTTGGTGAGGAACGCTGGAATGATGGTGTGAAAAGGGCGCTTGCCAGGCGCCACCAAATTCGCAGGGTTGTGTCCGTTGGCGCTTACGTTGAACGCATGGCCACGGTTTTGCAAGCTGACGCCAAAGGTAGGCTCGACACAACCGGAACCAAAGCCCATGTAATTGCTTTGGATAAAGCTAACCATCATGCCGTTTTCATCTGCTGCGCTCAAATAAATCGTGCCGCCTTTCACAGGATTGCCAGCACCAAAGTCTTGCGCCTTTTTCATATTGATCAACTGAGCGCGGCTTTTTAGATACGCGGGATCCAACATTTGCGCAGCCGTCACCTCCATGGCAGATTCTTCTGCAACAAAACGATAGACATCGGCAAAGGCAAGTTTCATAGCCTCAATTTGCAAATGCTGTGAATCGACGCCGTCGACTTTTAATGCGGCCAAATCGAAATTTTCCAAAATGCCCAATGCAATCAAGGCGGCAATGCCTTGGCCATTGGGTGGAATTTCGTGCAGGGTGTAACCGCGGTAATTTTGGGCAATGGGCGTAACCCATTCGGCTTTGTAATTCTCAAAATCTTTGGCGGTCAGGCTTCCTCCATGTGTTTTTGAAAATTTTTCAATGGCATGCGCAATCTCGCCGCCATAAAACGCTTGGCCTTTGCTTTTGGCAATTGCGCGTAACCCTTTGGCAGCAGTTGTGAACTTAAAGAGTTCCCCAACATTCGGTGCACGCCCCCAAGGCAAAAAACCTTCTTTAAAACCAGGCATATTTTGTAACTCTGGCGTTGCAGCCGCCCATTTTTGTTGCACCACAATAGGCAACAAATAACCGCGCTCTGCAATTTCAATAGCAGGCTGCAGCAAATCTTCAAAAGGCAGCTTGCCAAAGCGTTCGTGCATGGCTACCCAAGATGCCACTGCACCTGGCACGGTAATGGAGTCCATGCCACGCTTGGGCGGTGCCAAGGTGTCTTTGCCGTATTTGTTTTGAAAATATTCAGGCGTCCAGGCTTGTGGTGCACGCCCAGATGCGTTTAATCCATGCAG
>JBAXNJ010000330.1:0-2513 GCA_037133815.1 Betaproteobacteria bacterium | reverse complement strand
CCAACAAAAGCTGAAACCGCCACCAGCGCCAACACCCGCTCGTCCCAGCCAAATGAGGATCCGAGAAGTTTGACAAGCAAAACTGGGACATAGCCTTTCAGCGCATCCAAAGCCAAGGTGTAAATCGCGGCTTGCCGGTTGCCAGAGCGCAGCACATTGGTCGCACCAGGGTTTTGGCTGCCGTAGGTGCGCGGGTCGTCGAGTCCCATGACTCGGCTGACGATCACTGCAAAAGACAAAGATCCGACTAGGTAGGCTCCGAAAACCAAGAGCAATAAAGAGTTCGAGTCAGTCATGGTTAGCAAAAGAGATTTGCATGTTTATTTTTTTCGAAGCGAAAACCACGTGTCACAGAGCCGGATCACGCATTTCCCAACGAATAGCGTCTATAGCTGCCAAAACTTCAGGGGACAAAGTCTTGCCCCACACATCCAAATCGGTATCAAGCTGCGCCACCGATGTCACGCCAATGATGGTGCTCGCGACTTGCCACTTGGTGTAACAAAAAGCCAAAGCCATTTCGGTTGGCGTCATGCCGTTTTCGCGCGCCAACGCGTTGTAGCGTCTCGCCGCCGCCAAGGCCTCTGGTCGACCCCAGCGTTGCTTTTGGACTGTCTCGTAAATTGACAGACGACCACCGTCTTTACCTCGGGGAGCATTGGGGCCTGAAACGCCACCCGCATCGTATTTACCGGTCAGCAAGCCAAAGGCCAGCGGCGAATAAGCCAACAACGACACATTCAAACGGTGGCAGGTTTCATCTAAGGCATTTTCAAAAGTACGGTTGACCAAGCAGTAAGGGTTTTGAATGGTATGCACGCGGGGCAAACCATGTTGATCCGCTAAGCGGATAAATTCGTGAACGCCGTAAGGGGTTTCGTTGGATAGGCCAATGTGTCGGACTTTTCCAGCTTTCACCAACTTAGACAACGCCTCCAACTGCTCATGGATGGATGTAGAGCTATTGTCTTTAGCTGGGTCGAAATAAACGATGCCAAACGCAGGCACATGGCGCTCGGGCCAGTGGATTTGGTAGAGGTCGATCACATCGGTTTTAAGACGTTTGAGACTGGCATCGCAGGAATTCAAAATGTCTTGCGCGGTCATGCCTAAGCCTTCGCGTACCCAAGCCATACCTCTGGATGGGCCGGCCACCTTGGTGGCAAGCACGAGTTTTTGTCGAACACCTGGGTGCTTGGTAAACCAGTTTCCCAAAATCGTCTCAGTCGCACCAAAGGTTTCAGCCTTAGTTGGGACTGAATACATCTCTGACGTGTCCAAGAAGTTCACGCCACGTGCCAGGGACCGATCGAGAATCGCATGCGAATCGGCTTCGCTGACCTGCTCGCCAAAAGTCATTGTGCCCAAACAAATCGGGGTGACGCGCAAATCACTGTTGCCCAGTGAGACTAGGGGGAAAGACATTTCTAGAACTCCAAGAATCGGTTTTTCAAAGCGGATAAGTCTAATGCCTTGCCTTACGAGCGGATCTTTCCTCTTCTTGCAGACGTAAAACCCGCCTTTGCACCTTACCCGTCGTGGTCATGGGCAACTCAGCGATGAATTCGATCTCTTTGGGATACTCATACGGCGCCAGCTTGCCGCGCACATGGGCTTGAAGGTCTGCGATCAAAGCTTCACTGGCTTGAAAGCCAGCCGCCAACACCACATAGGCTTTGACCAAAGCACCGCGCTCTGGGTCAGGCTTCGGCACCACGGCCGCATTGGCAACGGCGGGGTGTTTCACCAAACAGTTCTCGACCTCACTCGGTCCGATGCGGTATCCAGCTGCTTTGAACACATCGTCGGCGCGGCCTTGGTACCAGAGGTATCCGTCCGCATCTCGCACGGCCAAATCGCCGGTGCGACACCAATCACCCGTGAACTTGTACTGCGTGGAAAGCGGATTTTTCCAATAGCCCAAAAAGAAAATCGGGTCTGGCTCGCCATGCTGGTTGAAGCGATGCAAAGCCACATCCCCTGGCACGCCATCGGGACACTCGTTGCCTTCTTCGTCGATCACTGCCACGCGGTGGCCTGGGTAGCCCTTGCCCATGCTGCCTGGCTTGGCGGGCCAACCAGCGTTGTGTCGATGCGCGACAGGGGTTTGTCCACCGCCACTCGCCCATTCCATCGCGCAATTGCCCACGATGTAGTTGATTTCTGTTTGACCAAACATCTCGTTGACCGTCACACCCAATTGCTTTTTGCAATAAGCGAACACCGCATCGCCCACCGCTTCGCCTGCACTCATCATGGCTTGAAGTTGAAGCTTGAATTGGCTGCGCGGCGTGGGGTAGGCCTTCATCATGGCTTTGAGTGCGGTGGGAAATAAGAACGAGTGCGTCACGGCGTGCGCCTGAATCAAACTAAACGCCAACTCAGGGCTGAAGCGTCCGTTGTAAGCCACGATGGGGCGACCAAAGTACAACGTAGGAAGTAATGCGTCCATCAATCCACCAGTCCAAGCCCAATCGGCTGGTGACCAAAAAACACTGGGGAATTTACTGGTC
>JBAXNJ010000329.1:0-2522 GCA_037133815.1 Betaproteobacteria bacterium | reverse complement strand
TGGCCAATCGCCTAAGCCGTGGGCGTCTTTGGGGGCTTTCTTAGGCGAGGCCTAACAAGTCGCAGATGACATCCGTGATGTGCTCGGCGACATTGCGATGTTGGGCAAACCCGTAGGCCCAGACAAACTCAACGAGCGAGCCAGTTCAGCCCAAGCCCTGGGTTTGGATGGTGCCATTGCGCATTTTGATTCGCTTATCAAGCAAGCGGGAGATTCCATTCCGGAGTGCGCGTGCAGAGACATGCTCAAACAGTTGGTCTTGTTGGAGTCTCAGCGCTTAGTGCCTAAGTCTATGTGTGAGGACTATCGCAAGCGTGCTGTGAGCGCAAAGCCTGCAAAGAGGCGCGCCTCACTGCGTAATGGGGCGCAACAACAGCAAATCATTCAGTGAGTAAGCCCATGGATATTGCCAGCCTTTCTCACGGGTTGACTGAGGTGACTTCTTGGCAAGACCGTTTGCTGCAGTGGTTGGAGCGTATTTACGCAAGCCCAAAGATGTACCAATGGTCTTTGGGTAACCCCTTTACGCGTTGGATTACAAAACGTCGCACGCAAAAAATCTTCGACTTGATGTCGGGGTTTGTTTATTCCCAAGTGCTGCTAGGTTGCGTTCGCTTAGACCTGTTCAAAATGCTTCACCAAAGGCCTTTGAGCCTGCAGCAAATTTCATTGCAAACACAGCTCCCAGCAGAAGCTTTGCAGCGTTTGTTGCTGTCGGCAGTTTCTTTAGGATTGTTGGAGTACCGCAGCCATCAAAGATTTGGCCTGGGTGCTTTAGGTGTCCCATTGGCCGTGCATTCAGGAATCGGCGCCATGGTCGAGCACAACCATTTGTTGTACCGCGACATGGAAGACCCCTTGGCCTTTTTGAACAATGCGTGGCGGGGCAGCATGGCCGAATATTGGCCGTATGCACATGATGCGCAAGCAGCTGAACGCGCAGCCCAGGAAAAGTTCAGCCGCTATTCAGATTTGATGGCTTCCTCCCAAGAATTTGTTGTTCAAGAAATTCTTGGCTCCTACTATTTTGAAGAGCACCGTTGCGTCTTAGATGTGGGCGCAGGCAAAGGCCGATTTGCCAGTGAATTGGCCTTGCATGCCAAGCACCTGTCGCTCAAATTATTTGATTTACCTCCTGTGCTTGAGTTGGCTAAGGCTACGTTTCAAAGCAAGGGATTGATCGATCGACTGAGCTTATACCCCGGTAATTTCTTGCACGACCCCTTGCCCCAAGGGGCTGATTTGGTCACTTTGGTGCGTGTGGCGCATGACCACCCGGATGAGGTGGTTCAGCAATTACTGCAAAAAATACACGATGCACTACCTGCGGGCGGAACTTTGCTTCTGGCCGAGCCAATGGCAAACACTTATTCACAAGGCGTAGACGGGTTGACGCAAACAGATGCGTACTTTCATTTCTATTTGCTCGCCATGGGGGCTGGCCGGCTTAGAACCCCAGAGGAGTTGATGGGGATGATGCGCAAGGCGGGTTTTATGGGTGTGGAGCAGGTGCCCAACAACATGCCGATCCATGCGCAAATTCTTTTGGGTCGAAAACATAAGTGTTTGCCCTAGTTTTCGTCAAAAACTGTAAATTAAGTTTGACACTCAACACTGTAAGGTTAAAAATACACTTATGAAATCTACAGCAGTCGTTTTTGATAGACCCAAGAAATTGTCATTACAGGCGCTCGAGCTTCCCAATATCGAAGCGGGTCAAGTAGAAGTGGCTGTGCAGTACAGCGGTATCAGTACCGGTGCTGAGCGCATGTTGTGGGATGGCAGCATGTCAGCCTTGCCAGGCATGGATTACCCCTTGATTCCAGGATTTGAAACCTTTGGTCAAGTGGTCAAAGCGCACAAAGGTGCCAAGCTTAAAGAAGGCGACATGGTTTTTGTCCCAGGGGCCAATTGCTTCGCGGGTGTCAAAAGTATGTATGGCGGAGCCGCATCCCGATTGGTGGTGTCGGATACGCAAGTTTTACCCGTCTCCGATGCGCTAGGTTCGGACGCTGTTTTATTAGCGCTTGCCGCCACTGCGTACCACGCCGTTTCAGGTGGTGGCACACAGGAGCCTTACACCCCTCCCGACCTGATCATTGGCCACGGTGTGATGGGGCGCTTGTTAGCGCGACTCACCGTCGCGGCCGGATACCCTGCGCCAACGGTGTGGGAAACGCAACCCGAGATCGCCAAGGGCGCACAAGGCTACGAAGTCATTCGTCCAGAAGATGACCCACGCAAAGACTACCAAGCTATTTATGACGTCAATGGCGATGCGAGCGTTTTGGATCAGTTGATCCAGCGCATTCGTCCTGGCGGTGAAGTGGTCTTGGCTGGTTTCTACAAACACGGCCTTCAGTTTTCTTACTCGCCTGCATTTGGCCGTGAAGCGCGCATTCGCGTGTCTGCCGAATGGAAGAGGTCCGATTTGTTAGCAGTCAATCAACTGGTCAACAGCGGACAACTTTCTCTGAAAGGTTTGGTCACACATGTGCAAGCCTTTCATTCTGCCAACGCTG
>JBAXNJ010000328.1:0-2537 GCA_037133815.1 Betaproteobacteria bacterium | reverse complement strand
ACTATGCGGGCTATTTACAAGCCACAACCAGTAATACACAAAAAGTCAGCTTCACTGTGCCGAGTGGAAATTTCGGCAATATTTGCGCCGGTCATGTGGCGCGAATGATGGGCTTGCCCATTGATAACTTGGTTGTCGCGACGAATGAAAACGATGTTTTGGACGAGTTTTTTAAAACCGGTGTGTACCGAGTGCGTGGCAGTGCGGATACGCATGAAACATCCAGCCCGTCGATGGACATTTCTAAGGCCAGCAATTTTGAGCGCTTTGTGTTTGATTTGTTGGGACGTGATGCAGATGTGACGCGCAATTTGTTCGCTACCCAACTCTCTCAGAAGGGTAGTTTTGATTTAAGCCAACACCCACGTTTTGCATTGGCTGCCAAGCAGTTTGGTTTTGCCAGTGGCAAGAGCACCCATGCCAATCGCTTAAAGACGATTCAATCTGTGTATGCGCAACACCACGAAATGATTGACACCCACACTGCTGATGGCGTGAAGGTGGCGCGTGAGCATTTGAAGGTTGGCATTCCGATGGTTGTTTTGGAAACTGCATTGCCCATTAAATTTGCTGAAACTATTCAAGAAGCTTTAGGGCAATCTCCGACGTGTCCGCCCAAGTTTGTGGGCATTGAACTTTTGCCAAAGCGGGTGTATGTGATGCAAGCGGACGTTTCGAAAATTAAAAGCTATATCGCCTTGCATTGCGAGAACGCATGAAGGTCGTTGCATTTGCAGGTTTTTCAGGATCGGGCAAAACCACTTTGGTGGAACAGCTGATTGGCGCATTTCGTTTGAGGGGATTGCGGGTGTCGGTTGTCAAGCATGCACACCACAACTTCGACATTGACCACCCAGGTAAAGACAGTTGGCGGCACCGAGAGGCTGGAGCATTTGAAGTGGTCGTAGCCTCTGACCAGCGCTTGGTGTTGCAACGGCAGTTTGAGCAACCGACACAACTCTCGGTGCACCATTTGTTGGCTGAGGTCTATGACGGTGTTGACTGGGTATTGGTAGAAGGTTTCAAGCAAAGCGATGTGCTGAAAGTGGAAGTGTGGCGTCACGCGTCTGGACAACCAACGCGTTATGCAGACGACGATTTTGTCGTGGCTATTGCTACGGATTCACCAGAACTTCTTCCTACACCCACTGAACGACCTGTGATGGATTTGAATCAACCAGATGCCATCTGCGAATGGCTATTGGCCAATGCCGATCGTTTTGAATACAACCGAATTTAGTTTATGAGTAGACCACCTCTTTTGACGTTGGAAGAAGCGCTTCCTCAATTGCTGGCGCATGCGCAGGTTCTGTCGGAAACGCAAACGGTATCCACCTTTGACGCCGACGGCCGTGTGCTCGCACAAGATGTGGTTTCTGCTTTGCAGGTGCCGCCACAAGACAACAGTTCGATGGATGGCTATGCGTTACGTTTTGCTGACTGTGCAAAAACTAATGCTCTTTTAAAAGTGACCCAACGTATTCCTGCTGGTTCTCACGGAACAACTTTGGCTACGGGTGAAGCTGCAAGAATTTTTACGGGCGCACCCATTCCCGAAGGTGCAGACGCGGTCGTGATGCAAGAAGACTGCGAACCACTCGATGACAACCAAGTGCGTGTGAAATCTGCAGTCTCTTTGGGCCAATGGATTCGCCGGTCTGGTGAAGATGTGATGCGTGGCGTGAAGGTTTTGCAAAAAGGCGATCGACTGACGCCCGCTTCATTGGGAATGGCCGCTAGCGTGGGTTTGGCGCAATTGCAAGTGACGCGAGCCCCAAGAGTAGCTTTGTTTTCTACGGGTGATGAATTGGTGATGCCGGGCGATATTGAACCAGACAAGATGCCCGTGGGCTCCATTTACAACTCCAACCGATTTTTCTTGCGTGCCATGTTGCAACGTTTAGGTTGCGAGGTAACAGATTTAGGCGTCGTGGCCGATCAACGAGAAGCTACGGTGGCAGCGTTACAAAGCACAGCCAAGCAACACGATTTGATATTGACCAGTGGTGGTGTCTCGGTGGGTGAGGAAGACCACATCAAACCAGCGGTAGAACGTTTGGGTAGTTTGAATTTATGGCAATTGGCAATCAAACCTGGAAAGCCGTTTGCCTATGGAAGCATCCATTCAGAAGGTGGACCATGCCACTTCATGGGCTTGCCTGGTAACCCAGTGTCAAGCTTCATTACCTTCTTGTTATTGGTGCGACCTTTTTTGCTGGCCTTACAAGGAGCGCGGCAGATTGACATTCAACGTTCTACGCGCATCGCCCATTTCGATTGGCCACGCGCTGACAAGCGACGCGAATTTTTGCGTGTGAAACACAATTCGCAAGGCGGTTTGGATTTGTTTGCTAACCAAAGTTCAGGTGTGTTGACGTCTGCTGTGTGGGGCGATGGTGTAGTGGATAACCCCGCTGGCCAGAATATAAAAAAAGGCGACACGGTGCAATTTATTTCTTTTGCGGAGTGGATGGCATGAAGGTGACGGTGCGCTACTTTGCTTCTATTCGTGAAGCGATAGGACACGGCAGTGAAGT
>JBAXNJ010000327.1:0-2545 GCA_037133815.1 Betaproteobacteria bacterium | reverse complement strand
ACGAATTGCCAACTTGCCCATGCTAGAACCCCACAAATCACACCGGCTGCAATATGCGCGAATTGCTCGCCTCTATCAAAGAGGCGCCCCAAGCTGGTTAGGTGCCCATAGCGTTCTGCAGCTATGGCACCCCACATTGCCAATACCAACCCCATGTGCTGCACGAAAAGTGGCGCATTCTCGATACCCTTACCCATAAAAGGACGGGCCAAAATCTCCACCAACGGAATGACCGCCATCAACACCAACGCTAGGGAGGCAATGGCTTCGTCAATGCGTCCGATGTAGCGCATTATTTTTTACCAGCTCTGTAGGCTTTGAGATGCTTGAAGACTTCGTCAAAAGTCTCTGCGGGTACTAAATTCCCGCGAATACGAGGGTATAGCTTCTCCGCTAAATCATTCCATTCACGCAGTTGTTCTGCATTGGGCTTATTCACAATCAAGCCGCGCTTCTTCATGGCTTCGACTGCCTCTTCAACTTCTTGCCTGGCTTTGTTGCGAATTTGTACGCCTGCTTTTTCACTTGCAGCCTTGAGCGCTTGCTGCCCCGCAGGCGTCATATCGTCCCAAGCTTTTTGGGTCACTACCAAGGCACCCACTACTGGTGCCCAATTGATCTCCAACATATTCGGCGCTGTATTGAAGACTTGCGTTGCCAGAGCAAAGTAAGGCGTAGACGGCACCACATTAATCATGCCCGTTTGGACAGCCGGCAAGATATCCGCTGTTTCTAACGGAACGGGTGTGTAACCTAAGCTTTTCATGATTTCTTGTTGCTCACTCTCGCCAGAAAAGGAAAAGAATTTCATTTTCTTGAAATCGTCTGGGCGAAAAACAGGCTCCTTTGAAAAGAACCGTACCCAACCTGCATCACCCCAAGCCAAAACAATAAAGCCTTTGTCGAGGAATTTCTTCTCCATAGCAGGACGCATTTTTTCGCGCACGTAATCGACTTCTTCCCAATTCTTAAAAAGCAATGGCATAGATTGCAAAGCACTGATTGAAGGCTCTATCTCGTTCAACCCCACAACAGATAACAAAGCTCCTTGAAGTTGTCCGATGCGCATACGACGGGCTAACTCGGCCTCACCGCCTTGGCTGCCATCTGGAAACACCACATACTTGGCATTACCGCCTTGGGCCGCACGCCATGCCTCACCCACTTCTAATAGCTGGCGGTGATACAGCGAATTTTTTGGTGCTAGCGTTCCAATGCGAAACGGCTTGTCTGCAGCAAAAACGCCTTGGCTTGTTAGTAGGCAGGCCAATAAAAAAGTTAAGGTACGAAACACAGGTATCAACATATCCAACCTTTAAAAAAGATCATCTACCGTTTCAAGCAGCCACATTGCGCGTTCACGCAATACTTCGTTTTCTAAATTGCGATGGGCTTTAGCAATTTGAATTGCCTCATTCAACCACTGGGTAAAGATTTTTTGGTCTTGTTTTTTTAGCGCAATGCTTTCAGCTTTTGCTACCCAAGGACCTGCGCTTTCGCCTTTGCTTTGCGCAATCGCTTGGTCGAAATATTTTTCTGCGAGCGTCAATGAACCGCCAGGACGCGATGCTTCAAAAGTTCCCATCAAACTTGTGAGTCCACCGTTGCCGTAGTCTGGATTTTTTTTCCACGCAAAGGTAGCTAGATTAATGGCAAGCGGAAGATCCGCCACTTTGTCAGGATCGTCTTTTGATAAAGAAATGAAACCACCCCAAGAAGCAGCAGCCCAATATGCCACCCCAACTTGGTCTTGCCTCAGGCGCGTCAATAGTTGTGGATCGTTTTGAACCAAGGCCTGCTTAAATCCAGGAGAAGACTTTTCTAACGCGCGCATGGCATGTTGGTTCGCTCTTAAATACAAGCGCGCTGCACGTTCACGAATACGTTGCGACGCTTTGGCGTCTTGTGACTCGAGCTTCTCCGCATCAAAAGCCACAAAGGCATAGGCATATTGGGTAAAGCCTGCGGCCACCGATTCAGCCAGTTTTAAATTAGCAGGCGTTTCTTTGAGAACGGACTCCGACAGCTTCAGATAAAAAGCACTGGCTTCACGCGCCAAAAGAATATCGTCTTCGTCTGATTGCCCCTTTATGGCCAAGGCGTCGGCCGCTTTGTCCATCACATATGTTCTAACAGCGCATCCTGCAAGTACGTGGATAGAAAACAGCACCACACAGTAATAGGTCAAACGCTGAAATATTTGCATTGAATTATTGCGTGATAGTTATTTAGTATTCCACTCTACATATTATTTGTGAATGAATCGTGACAAAAGTCATGAATTTGCCATGAAGAAAGTAGATGATTTCGAACAAAGGAACCCGCATATGTCCGACAAATCCCAATTCGATGCAGAGCAATTACGCAAAATTCGCGAAGACATTTTGGACTCGATTGACGAAGAGCTAGAAATGGCCATCGATGATGGTGAAAACGAAAACGATCCGCTAGCAAGCCCTGAAGAGAGGCAAGCGCGCGTTAGCTACTTTCGTGAACTCCTGCGCTTACAAGGCGAATTGGTCAAGTTACAAGATTGGGTGGTAGC
>JBAXNJ010000326.1:0-2549 GCA_037133815.1 Betaproteobacteria bacterium | reverse complement strand
ATCCAAGGCCATGTGTCGCAGCCCCATGTTGCCGCCGCGTTGCAGGAGTTGCAAGGCCTGTGCGCGTTCTACAAGGTTTTGGGCTCTTACCCTGTTTCCGAGTCTTGAGCATCTTTTAACAAGATGCTCGAACCGCGCTGTTGCCCGCTTTAGATTTTTTTAAGCACTATGACATTCCAAAAACTTGCTGTGATCGGCTGTGGCCTGATGGGCGGCTCGTTTGCGCTTGGGTTAAAACAAGCAGGCTTGGTGAAGTCCATCGCAGGTTTTAGCGCTTCTGAAAAAACCCGCCAACGCGCTCAACAACTCCATGTCATAGACATCGCTTGCGACAGCGTGGCGCAAGCTGTGCAAGGCGCAGATTTAGTCTTGCTTGCAGTTCCTGTCAGCGCCACACGCCAAAGCCTAGAAGCCATCTTGCCTGCAATGTCCCCCAATGCATTACTGATGGATGTGGGCTCCACCAAATGCGATGTGGTCGCCGCTGCCCGCGAAACCTTGGGCGAGCGCCTGTCCTGCTTTGTACCTGCCCATCCAATAGCAGGCAAAGAGGTGGCAGGTATCGAACATGCAGAAGGCGATCTCTACAAAAACCGCCGCGCCATCCTGACGCCTCTGCCTGAAACAGCAGCCACACAGATTGGCCAAGCGCAAGCGGTATGGCAAGCCTTGGGCAGCACCGTTTTCACCATGACCCCCGAAGCCCATGACGCAACTTTTGCAGCCGTGAGCCATTTGCCCCACCTGCTGGCTTTTGCTGCAGTGAACGCACTTGTGTCGCAGACCGAAGGCGCAGATTTCTTGCGTATGGCGGGCCCCGGATTCAGAGACTTCTCGCGCATAGCCGGAAGCGAACCCGCGGTGTGGCGCGATATTTTGAGTGCGAACCAAACAGAAGTGCTCAGCCAGATTACGCACTTCAAACAGGCATTGGCGCAACTGGAAGAGGCTATAAAAAACAACGATGCTCAAGCGCTTCAAACGCTTATCGCCCAAGCAAGCCAAGTGCGCAGTGCTTGGAAATTGCAGGCAACCGACGCGACTAACTTGGCTTCTGATGCTTAAGCCAATCACTAGACGAACATGAATAAAACAAAGGCAAACCCGTCGTTTCATTTTTCGGTTGCTGTTGTTTGGCTCACTCCCAGTGACTTCATTTAATGTTTACAACAAACTTTTTAGACCTACCACCCCTGCACAGCGCCTCGGGCACTATCACCCTGCCGGGTTCCAAGAGCATTTCTAACCGCGTGCTCTTGCTATCGGCGCTTTGCCAGGGCACGACGGTGGTTCATGACTTACTCAATTCAGACGACACCCGCGTCATGCTCGCGGCCTTGCGCCAACTAGGATGCGGCGTGCAAAAAGCCGGCACCACAGTGACCGTCACCGGTCTAGGTGGACATTTGCAAAACGCTGAACCCATCGAATTTTTCATGGGCAACGCTGGCACCGCTATGCGCCCTCTCACTGCAGCTTTGGCTGTGCTCGGAGGGGACTTCACGCTCAAGGGTGTGGAGCGCATGCATGAGCGCCCCATTGGTGATTTGGTCGATGCATTGCGTTTGCTGGGTTGCCACATTGAGTACCTAGGCAACGACGGCTTTCCGCCTTTGCGCATAGGCAAACCTACGCTGAAGTTAGATCACCCGATTCAGGTACGAGGCGATGTCTCCAGTCAGTTTTTGACGGCCTTGTTGATGGCTTTACCCCTCGCCGCCAAAAATCGTGACATCGTGATTGAGGTAGTGGGCGAACTCATCAGCAAACCCTATATCGACATCACCTTGAACCTGTTGAAGCGCTTTGGCATCCAAGTGCAACGCGAAGGTTGGCAACGCTTCACCATCCCTGCTGGGTCGTCATACCAATCCCCAAAAACCATCCACATAGAAGCAGACGCCTCGTCGGCGAGTTACTTTATTGCCCTGGGTGCAATCGCAGCGGGCGGCGCGGACCCTATTCGTATCCAAGGTGTCGGTGCCGACTCCATCCAAGGCGACATCCGATTCATGGATGCCGCAGCACAAATGGGCGCGCAAATCAGCAGTGGCCCCAATTGGTTAGAGGTGCGCCGCGGCGCTTGGCCGCTAAAAGGTATCGAACTAGACTGCAACCACATTCCCGACGCCGCCATGACCTTGGCCATCGTGGCGCTCTACGCAGACAGCCCCACCACCTTGCGCAATATCGCGAGTTGGCGCGTCAAAGAAACAGACCGCATCCACGCCATGGCGACAGAGTGCCGCAAGCTCGGAGCGCAGGTGGAAGAAGGTGCTGACTGGCTGAGAGTGCATCCGTTGCCAAAAAACCAATGGCACCCTGCCTCCATCCACACCTACGACGACCACCGCATCGCCATGTGTTTCTCGTTAGCAGCATTCAACGCAGCGCAAATTCCCGTGCGCATCGAAGACCCCAAGTGCGTCGCCAAAACTTTCCCCGACTATTTCGAAGCCCTGTTCTCTGTCACCCAAGCCGATACACAACATATCCCCGTCGTTTGGATCGGCGGCCCCACCGCGTCGGGCAAAGGCACGTTGGCCAGC
>JBAXNJ010000325.1:0-2550 GCA_037133815.1 Betaproteobacteria bacterium | reverse complement strand
TCGCCCATAAATTACGCGACACCCTCACCAAAAAAGAAACTTCTGGCCACGATGCACGCATCTTGAATTGGCTTCACAGCTTTGGACCCAAGGCCTGTTTATTCAGTTGGTTACCTGTGGTGGGTGATCCGATGTGTATCTTGGCTGGTTGGATACGCCTACCCTTTTGGCCTTGCGTCGCCTACATGTGCGTAGGTAAATTTATACGCTACGTGATATTCATGGCTGGCCTATTGACGGTATTTCCAGCGCACTGGGTTATCAGCCATTAAGACGAGAACAAAAAGTTCATCACGTCGCCGTCTTTCACCACATACTCTTTGCCTTCGGCGCGCATCTTGCCAGCGTCTTTCGCGCCTTGCTCGCCTTTGAGTGCAATGAAGTCATCAAACGCAATGGTCTGCGCACGGATATAGCCTTTTTCGAAATCCGTGTGAATGACACCAGCGGCTTGCGGGCCGGTATCGCCCACATGGATAGTCCAAGCGCGCACTTCTTTCACGCCTGCCGTGAAATAGGTTTGTAAACCTAACAAGCTATAAGCAGAGCGAATCAAACGGTTCAAACCTGGTTCGGTTTGACCCAGTTCTTCTAAAAACATTTGGCGGTCTTCGTCGCTCATCTCGCTCATCTCAGCCTCTAGCTTGGCGCAGATGGCGACCACTGGGGCTTTTTGTGCGGCGGCATATTCTTTGAGTCGATCGAGTAAGGGGTTGTTCTGAAATCCGTCTTCAGCCACGTTGGCCACAAACATGGCAGGTTTGGCGGTAATCAAAAAAAACTGTTTGAGCAAAGGCAATTCTTCTTTGCTGAAGTCGATGGTGCGAACAGGTTGTGTGTTGTTCAAAGCGGTTTGGCATTTCTCCAAAATCGCCACCAATTTGGCAGACTCTTTGTCGCCCGAGCGTGCGGTTTTAGTGACGCGGTGCAGCGCCTTTTCAACAGCAGACAAATCGGCAAGACACAACTCGGTTTGGATGACTTCGATATCTGAAATGGGATCTACTTTGCCAGCGACGTGAATAACGTTATCGTCTTCAAAGCAGCGCACCACATTAACCGTGGCATCCGTCTCGCGAATATGCGCTAAAAATTTATTGCCCAAACCTTCGCCCGTACTTGCACCCGCGACCAAGCCTGCAATATCAACGAACTCCACAATGGCAGGAACCGTGCGCTCTGGCACCACGATGTCGGCGAGTTGTTGCAAACGGAAGTCCGGCACCTCAACCACACCCACATTAGGCTCGATCGTGCAAAAAGGATAGTTCTCTGCCGCAATACCGGCTTTGGTCAGGGCGTTGAACAGGGTGGATTTGCCAACGTTGGGCAAGCCCACGATGCCGCATTTCAAACTCATGGAAATTCCTCGGGAACACCTCCTGCGCAAAGAGGTGAAGTCGTGAAGCGCAAAGGGCATGATTGTAACGAGCACAGGCCTTGCTGATGCGCTCCTACAATCGTCGCTATGGCGCAAACATTTGATATTTGTATTCGGGGCGATGGCATTGTGGGGCGAACGCTTGCCTTGCTGTTGGCGCGACAAAATTTGCAAGTTGGTCTGGTCAATCAAGCCACTTCTTCCAAACCTGATGTCAGGACTTACTCACTCAACAGCGCTTCTCGAGATGTCTTGAGTAGTTTGCGTTGTTGGCCTGACCCGCTAAACGCCACGCCAGTAATGGATATGCAAGTCTGGGGCGACGATGGTGGCAGCGTCCAATTTGAAAGCCCCACCCCAGATGGCTTGACATGGATTGTGGATGTTCCCGTACTTGAAGCGCAACTGGGCGATGCTTTGAATTACCAGCACAACATTACTTTGATAGATACGCCACATGCTGCGCAATTGACCGTGATATGCGAAGGACGTAACAGCCAAACGCGCCAAGACTTACAAGTTGAAACCGAAGTGCTGCCCTACCAACAAACTGCAGTTGCAACACGCATCCGTTCCAGCACACCGCATGGCCAAAAAGCGATGCAATGGTTTGCGCACCCTGGCAACGGCTTAGAAATATTGGCTCTCTTACCGCTTGGCGGCGCAAAAGGTGACGCCTTTGGTGTGGTGTGGTCACTGCCACCAGCGCGCGCGCAAGAAGTGATGGCATTCAGTGCAGAAAGCTTTACGTCTGCACTAACCGACGCAAGTCATGGCGTGGCGGGTAATTTTGAATTGGTCAGCGAACGTGCTAGTTGGCCATTGCAATTGGCACATGTCAAACAATGGGCGGGCACATTTGCTGAAGGCGGTGCTTGGGTGCTGGCTGGAGATGCAGCCCATTCCATTCATCCACTTGCGGGCTTAGGCTTGAATCTTGGCATTGCGGACGCAGTGGAATTGGCCCACGTATTGGAGGCACGCCTAGGCACTGACTATTGGCGCAGTGTTGGCGATCGCTATTTTCTGCGCCGCTACGAGCGCGCCCGCAAAGCTGGCATCTTGCCTGCATGGGCAGCTTGCGATGGTTTGCAACGTTTGTTTGATCACCCCAACGCCAGCGTACAAGCACTGCGCAATTGGGGGATGAATAGTTTTGATGCTCTTGC
>JBAXNJ010000324.1:0-2556 GCA_037133815.1 Betaproteobacteria bacterium | reverse complement strand
CATTCACCCCGCTTGACCGTATTGGGCAATTGACTATGCGCAATTTGGACATCACTGATACGCGCGCCAAGCTGGGTATTTATGCGCAGTCAGGTTTGTTGTCTTTGGGTGAAGGGGCTGAGATGATTAAGCTTGAGGGCGGCTCTAAGTAGCCCTTCTCTTTGTCTCTGGGTTTGTTCGAGTTCGACTCGCCTTTTGTTTCGTTGGTCTTCGGGCTTGTAATTCGGGATAGTTGGCGATGCAAATGATTGGGGGCATGCACTGCGCCGCTCATGTCCTCCGGCTTCGGCCAAGCCGAAGCCTCCCCCTTTACTTCGCTCTGCAGTACACGCCCCCAATCATTCGCGCGAGATAGGTTTGAACGCTACCTCGCTCGCCGGCGTCAGCTCGGCGGCGCATGATGCGTAGCGAAGTAAAGGGGGAGGATTTGGCCTATGGCCAAATCCGGAGGACATGAGCGGAGCATCGTGTGCCGTCGAGCTGACGCCACGCTACAAAAGCTAGCAACTAAACCACAACAGGCTCAGGCTCCAACAAAATCCCAAACCTCTCATACACACTGGTTTGAATTGCCTTAGCCAACGTCATCACCTCGCCACCAGTGCAAGGATTCTCTCGCCCACCTTTGTTCACCAACACCAAAGCCTGTTTCTCATAGACGGCAGCATTACCGACAGACTTGCCCTTCCAGCCACAGGCGTCGATCAGCCATCCAGCTGCGAGTTTGATACGGCCATCATCTAAGAGGTAGTGCACCACCTTCGGGTCTCTGGCAATGATGTCAGCGCATTGCTCAGGCGTGACTGTCGGATTTTTGAAAAAACTGCCTGCGTTTCCAATCACAGCAGGGTCTGGCAATTTGGAATGCCGAATGGCGCAGACCCACTCAAAAATTTGATGCGCAGAGGGCTGGTCGATACCGGTTTCTTTCATCTTTTTTTCTAGGTCGAGGTAACCAAGCACGGGTTTCCAAGCTTTGGCAAGCCGAAACCGAACGCGGGTAATCATTGCGCGGCCCGCTAAGCCCATGCTGCGTGAAGCGCCAACAGTTTGAGCAGGGTCGTGTTTGAAAATCGAGTCACGGTATCCAAAGGCGCATCGCGCGGCATCAAGGGAGAAGGTGTTTCCAGTTGCGAGGTCGATCGCATCTAGGGCGTCGAAGCGGTCTTGTAATTCGACGCCATAGGCGCCGATGTTTTGTACGGGTGAGGCACCGACACTTCCGGGAATCAACGCCATGTTCTCTAAGCCCGGCCAGCGGTTATCTAGCGTCCATTGCACAAAGTCATGCCAATCATCGCCTGCCGCGGCTTCAACAATCCAGGCTTTCTCGGTTTCTTCCACCAAGCGCATGCCTTTGAGTTCAACCTTGAGAACGAGCGCTTTGAGGTCGCCCGTCAGCACGATATTGCTGCCGCCGCCAAGCACAAATTTCTGGGTGTCGCGCAATTGCGGGTCGGCTAGCAGCGCCTGAATATCGGCCTCAGACTGCACACGCACCAACTGCAAAGCCTTGGCAGAAATGCCAAAAGTGTTATGCGCTTGCAAGGGGACGTTTCGCTCAACTAACATAGAGCGATTGTCTCACCCTGATTTTGAAAGACTAACCCCATGCCTTCTTTTGACACCGTCTGCGAGCCTAATTTGCCCGAAGTTAAAAACGCTGTAGAAAACACTGCCAAAGAAATCGCCACCCGTTTCGACTTCAAAGGCACCTCTGCTGGGGTCGAACTCAAGGACAAGGAGATCACCCTCTTTGGCGACGCTGACTTTCAACTCACCCAAGTGGAAGATGTTTTACGCAACAAATTGACCAAGCGCGAAGTCGATATCCGCTTTCTGGACAAGGGCGATGTCCAGAAGATCGGCGGCGACAAGGTCAAGCAAGTGATAAAAGTTCGCAATGGCATTGAGACCGAGGTCTCTAAGAAAATCCAACGCCTGATCAAAGACAGCAAGATCAAAGTGCAAGCCGCTATTCAAGGTGATGCGGTTCGTGTCAGCGGTGCTAAACGCGATGACTTGCAGGCTGCTATGGCACTGATTCGCAAAGAGATGACCGATTTGCCTTTGTCGTTTAACAACTTTCGTGATTAAGCGCTGCTCTGATACTGGTTGGCGATGCTCCTGCTTGGGGGCATGCGCTGCGCCGCTCATGTCCTCCGGCTTCGGACAAGCCGAAGCCTCCCCCTTTACTTCGCTCTGCAGCACATACCCCCAAGCAGGAGCGCGAGATTAGTTTGAACGCTACCTCGTTCGCCGGCGTCAGCTCGGCGGCGCACGATGCGTAGCGAAGTAAAGAGGGAGGATTTGGCCTTTGGCCAAATCCGGAGGACATGAGCGGAGCATCGTGTGCCGTCGGGCTGACGCCACGCTACAAAAACCACAAAAGCCACAAAAACTAAGTCTGCGACTTCTTCTCACCAATCCTGCTCTCCTGCCCCAAAACCAAACGTGTAATGTTCTCTTGATGCCGCATGAGTAACAAGCCACTGATAACAATCAAAGCCATCAGTTGCGGCTCACCAGTAGTCCAAGCCACTTGGTTGCCAAACA